>NZ_JBJDRJ010000007.1:0-147710 GCF_044987415.1 Microbacterium sp. ZW T5_45
GCAACCTGTCCTGGATCGCCTCCAACGGGCCGATCGCCGCGAGAAACCCCGCCACCCCGATCACCCCGTCCAACAGCACCTCCCGCAGCAGCGGCCACTTCGCCGGAAGACGATCCCCCGACGACAAACTCACATCCCGCCGCACCGCCGCCGCGACCCGAATCGTCTTCCCCGCCGACGCCGCATCCGTCAACAACGCCCGCTGCAACAACTCATTCATCCCCGAGCATCCGAACCGGTGACCGAACTCCACATCCGCACACGCCACCGTCTCCACGACCACCGCGTCCGTCAACCGGCCGATCTCCCCCAACGGCCGCAACACCCCGGCCCGATCCTCATCCGACAACCCCGCCAGCACGCCCCCGGACAGCACCCCACGCAGGCCATCAACAGCCTTGCCGAGAGCAGCATCCGTGATCGGGTTCATACCCCCAGTGAACACCCGACCACCGACATTCCCACCCCGATAATCCCCAGATCAGGAGTCAGAAAACCGAAATACCGGAATAGATCACACGAGCCCTCAAGATCTGCTCTACACACCCGAAGAACAGTCCCGCAACCCAGCGGATGCCCGCTCAGACCGAGCCCGAAGAAGAACTCTCAGGAAGCCCGCTTCACTCAGCGTCCAGCCAACGAACGACGCGATCGTTGAACCACTCGGGACGCTGGAGCGGGATGCCGTGACCGCACCCGTCCACGACGGACAGCTCGCTGCGAGGATGAGCCGCGTGGATCGGGGCCGCGGACTCGCGCATCAGACGCCGTTCTCGACCGCCCACCATGATGAGAGCCCGCCCGGGGAACAGCGCCCATTCGTCGGGCAATTCGAAGCGAAGGTTGTCGCCGACTGCGGCGAGGAGGGACTCCTTCGTGATGCCCGCACTGGTACTGATGTACTCCTCGAGCATATGGGCGGGGACGAAGAGCTCCCGCGCCTGCAGGCGTGCGAACCAGCGTCGGCGAGTGAGCGGAGCACTCTTGCCGAGCACCGCCAGTGTGAAGCGGGTGAGCGGCAGGGGCTTCGCCTGAGCGCTCACGATCACGGCCTGGGACACGAGGTCGGGATGCTCCGAGGCGAGGCGAAGCGCGAGCTGAGCTCCGAGCGAGAAGCCGACGACCGTGACCACCTGATCCCCCGCCGTCGCTCTCATCGACCGCGCGAGCGCCGCGACCGTCTCCGCATGGGACGTATACGACTCGTCGGCCGAACGACCATGTCCGGGCAGGTCAGGAACGAGAACCGAACGGTTCGGCTCGAGCGTTCGTCGCAGAGAGTCCCACATCCAGCCCGCAACGCCACCGCCGTGGAGCAGCAGCACGCGAGGGGCGCCGGACACGCCTGAGCTTGAAACGAACATCGTGGCTCAGCCTGCCAGAACTCGCGCAGGAACACGCGCGACAGCCCGCCGCACTCGTCCCGTCCCACCGCGACGAACCACTGACACTCAGGAAACCAGAAAACCCGCGGGAATCCGCGGGTTTCGTATGGCTGGGGTACCTGGACTCGAACCAAGAACAACTGAACCAGAATCAGCCGTGTTGCCAATTACACCATACCCCAAGGGCGAAACCGCAGCCTCGCACCGAGATTCAACCTTACCCGAGCACGCGTCGATCGCCAAAACGACGCGCGCCGCTCGGGCGCGTCGACCGTGGAAGGCCCCGTGCCGGAAACGCGAGAGGAGGGACACCACCCGGCGTCCCTCCTCTCGAACCGAAGCTCAGACCAGCGTGGCGGCCAGCGCACGCAGACGACGAAGCGACTCGTCCTTGCCGGTCAGCTCCATCGACTCGAACAGAGGCGGCGACACCCGCCGGCCCGTGATCGCCACGCGCGGCGGCCCATAGGCGACACGCGGCTTGAGCGCGAGGTTCTCGACGAGCGCCGTGGCGAGAGCATCCTGGATCCGCTCCGGTGTGAACTCCTCCACAGGCTCGAGCGCAGCGACACAGGCCTCGAGCACCTCGGACGCGTTCGCGGGAAGTCCCTTCAGCGCATCCGCGTCGTACGAGACCTCATCGACGAACAGGAAGCCGAGCATCCCAGGCACATCACCGAGAAGCTGCACGCGCTCCTGCACGAGCGGTGCCGCACGGAACGCGAGCACGAGCTGCTCATGCGTGGGCTCGTCGAACAGCCCGGCGGCGGCCAGATACGGGATCGTCCGCTCGGCGAAGTCCTTCCCCCCCAGCATCCGGATGTGGTCGCCGTTGATCGACTCCGCCTTCTTCTGGTCGAATCGCGCCGGGTTCGGGTTCACGTTCGTGATGTCGAACGCCGAGATGAACTCGTCGAGAGAGAACACGTCGCGGTCGGGACCGATCGACCACCCCAGCAGCGCCAGATAGTTCAGCAGACCCTCGTGGATGAAGCCGCGCTCGCGGTGCAGGAACAGGTCGGCCTGCGGGTCGCGCTTCGAGAGCTTCTTCGTCCCGGTCTCCCCCAGCACCAGCGGCATGTGTGCGAAGCGCGGCACGAAGGTGGTGACACCCGCGTCGATCAGCGCCGCGTACAGTGCCAGCTGACGCGCGGTCGAGGGCATGAGGTCCTCGCCACGGAGGACATGCGTGATGCCCATCAGCGCATCGTCCACCGGGTTCACGAACGTGTACAGGGGGATGCCGTTCGGACGGACGACCACGAAATCGGGGAACGAGCCGGCCGGGAAGGTGACCTCGCCACGGATCAGGTCGACGTAGGTCACGTCCTCGTCCGGCACGCGCAGACGCAGCGCGGGCTGGCGCCCCTCGGCGCGGAACGCGGCCCTCTGCTCGTCGGTCAGATCGCGATCGAAGTTGTCGTAGCCGAGCTGCTTCGCGCGGCCCGCCGCCTCATTGCGCGCGTCGATCTCCTCGGCGGTCGAGTAGCTCTCGTAGAGCGCACCCGTCGCGAGGAGCTTCTCGATCACGCCATGGTAGATGTCGTGACGCTCGGACTGGCGGTACGGCGCGTGCGGACCACCCACCTCGACACCCTCGTCCCAGTCGATCTTCAACCACGTCAGCGCGTCGACGAGCTGACGGAAGCTCTCCTCGCTGTCACGCGCGGCATCGGTGTCCTCGATGCGGAACACCATCTTGCCGCCGTTGTGGCGGGCGTAGGCCCAGTTGAACAAGGCAGTGCGGACCATGCCGACGTGCGGCAGACCGGTCGGCGACGGGCAGAAACGGACACGGACGTCGGCACCACTGGCGGTCGTGGTGGCGGGATGAGGAGTAGCCATAGCCCCTCGATTCTATCCGCGCGCCCCGATCCGCCCGCGCGCTATCCGCCGACTCGGAGCCCGCCCGACTCACGCACGGCGAGAGGCGACAGTGCGAGGATCGCCACGACGATGACGGATGCCGCCATGCCGAGCCCCGCGTACTGGAAGTTCGAGAGGATCACGCCCGCCAGCACCGCCCCGACCGCGGCGCTCAGGCTCATCAGCGAGTCGCTGCGCCCCTGGCGCCGTGTGCGCAGTTCCGGTGCACTGGCCTCGGTCAGCAGCGCCGCCCCGGCGACGGTCGCGGCGCTCCAGCCCAGTCCCAGCAGGATCAGGGCGACGATCACACCCCACGCCCGATCGTTCGTGAACACGGCGAACACCAAGGCCCCGGCGAGCAGCACCTGGCCGAGAAGGACGACGCGCAGTCGGCCCCACCGATCGGCGAGCACCCCGAAGACCGGCGACAGCGCATACATGCCGCCGACGTGCAACGCGATGGTGATGCCGACGAGCGCGGAGACGTCGGCCGCTGTGGTCGACGCTCCGTGCATGGTGTGCGCCATGTGCGAGAGGTGCACCGGGGTCATCGCCATGACGGATGCCATGACGACGTGGGAACCGGCGATCGCGAAGATCGCATACCGCGCGACGACGGGCCGGTCCTGCCTGGCCGTGGCATCAGCGGCGACGACGCGAGCCGCCAGTCGCTGCGCCGTGAGCAGCGGATCGGGTCGAAGCGCCACCAGATAGAGAGCGAGGGCGACCAGCTGGGCCACGAAGGAGAACACGTAGGAACCGGTCTGCGGCGGCATCCCGATCGCCGCACCGACGGCCTCGCCCGGGCCGAGCAGCAGCGGTCCCGCGACTCCGCCGATCGTCGTCGACCACACCACGATCGACAGATCCCTGCCCCGATGCTGCGGCGCGGCGAGATCGGTCGCGGCGAAGCGCGACTGCAGATTCCCCGCGTTGCCCGCGCCGATCATGAGCGTGCCGATCAGCAGCAACGGGAAGACCCACACCGAGACGGCGAACACGACGATGCCGATTCCGATCAGTGCGAACAGGTTGCCGAGAGTCAGAGCCCGCCGGCGCCCGAAGCGCGACGCCATCCGTGCGAGCGGGATCGCGCACAGCGCCGGCCCCAGCGTCACCGATGCGGTCGCCAGCCCGGAGAGCCCGTCGTCGCCCGAGAGATCGGCGGCGAGCAGAGCACCGAGCGACACGGTCGCCCCGAAGGCGATCCCGCCGAGCACCTGACCGAGCGCCAGGACCAGAACGGTGCGCCGCTGGACCGCCCTCTGCTGCTCGGGCGAGAGCAGCGTCACCGGGCGTCGCGAACGGGGTTGCGTAGGATGCCCAGCCCGGTGATCTCCACCTCGACCGTGTCTCCCGCCTGGAACGTGCCGACCCCCGCCGGCGTACCGGTGAGGATCACGTCGCCCGGCAGCAGCGTGAACACCGCCGAGGCGTAGGCGATGATGTCGGCGACCGAGTGGATCATGTCGGTGAGCGGCGCCTTCTGACGCACCTCACCGTTAACGCGGGTCTCGATGGTCGCGGATGCCGGATCGAAGTCGGTGTTGATCGTCGGTCCGAGCGGGCAGAACGTGTCGAATCCCTTCGCTCGCGTCCACTGTCCGTCCTTGCGCTGCAGATCGCGAGCCGTCACGTCGTTGGCGATCGTGTAGCCGAGGACATGGTCGAGGGCGTTCTCGGCCGTGACGTTCTTGGCGACCTTGCCGATGACGACGGCGAGCTCGCCCTCGTGCTCGGTCTGTTCCGAGATCGCCGGGCGCACGATGGCGTCGCCGGGACCGATCACGGACGTGTTCGGCTTGAGGAACAACAGCGGCTCCTCCGGAGCCACTCCTCCCATCTCCGCCGCGTGGTCGTGATAGTTCTTCCCCACGCACACGATCTTCGACCTCGGGATCACCGGCGCGAGGAGCACGGCATCCGCGATCGGGACCCGCGCACCGGTCGGCTCGTATCCGGCGAACAGCGGATCGCCGGCGAGCACGACGAGGTCGGTGTCGTCGACGATCCCGAACAGGATGGCGTCGTCATGGCTGAAACGGGCGATCTTCATGCGTCCAGCCTAGCCAGACGACACGACGACGAGACCCCGCCTCGCGCGAGCGGGAGGCGGGGTCTGGGAACGTCCCGGGTGATCAGGCGTCGAGGCGCAGGAGCCAGCCGTGGCGGTCTTCACGACGGCCGTACTGGATGTCGGTGAGCTCTTCGCGCAGCGACAGCGCGAGCTCGCCGAGGGGCTGGGCCTCGTCGAACCCCTCGCCGACGAGAGCGCCGATGGGCGTGACGACGGCGGCGGTGCCGCAGGCGAACACCTCGACGATGTCGCCGGAGGCGACTCCCTCACGCCACTCGTCGATCGAGATCGGTCGCTTCTCCACCGTGTAGCCGCGGTCCTCCGCGAGCTGCAGCAGCGAATCGCGTGTGATCCCCTCGAGGATGCTGTCGGACTCGGGAGTCACGACGCGGCCGTCCTTGAACACGAACACGACGTTCATGCCGCCGAGCTCTTCCACGTCGCGGTTCTCGTTGAGGAACACGACCTGGTCGCAGCCCTTCTCACTCGCCTCGGCCTGCGGCAGCAGGCTGGACGCGTAGTTGCCACCGGTCTTCGCCTTGCCGGTGCCGCCGCGACCCGCGCGGGCGTAGTCCTCGGACAGCCAGATGCGCACCGGCTTCACGCCACCGGTGAAGTAGGCGCCCGCCGGGCTGGCGATCACGTAGTAGGCGACCTTCTGCGCGGCGCGGACACCGAGGAAGGCCTCCTTGGCGAACATGAACGGTCGCAGGTACAGGCTCTGGTCGTCTCCGGACGGCACCCAGCGCTCGTCGACCGCGATGATTTCGCGCAGCGACTGGATGAAGTATTCGGTCGGCAGCTCGGGCAGGGCGAGACGACGGGCGCTCGCCTGCAGGCGAGCCGCGTTGCGGTCCGGACGGAAGGTGTGCACCGAGCCGTCGGCGTGACGGTACGCCTTGATGCCCTCGAAGATCTCCTGACCGTAGTGCAGCACCGAGGCCGCGGGGTCGAGCGGGATCGGGCCGTACGGCTGGACGCGCGGGCGGTGCCAGCCGCCCTTGACCGACCAGCAGATGTCGACCATGTGGTCGGTGAAGACGACGCCGAAGCCGGGGTTCTCCAGCACTTCGGCGACTCGCGCGGGCGAGGCCGCGGCGAGGTTCTTGGTCACAGCGAAATCGAGCGGCGCTGCGGGCGCCTGAGCGTCGATGGTCGTCATGGTGATTATCCGTTCTGAGGTATGGACGCGTCCTCGCGCGGTCTCAGCCTACGCCCGTAGGTCAGAGACGTGCGGCGATCGCGGAGCCGATCTCGGAGGTGGTGCGCGAGCCGTCACGGCCCGCGATGTCCGCCTCGACAGCGGCGCTGACGCGTGCGGATTCGGCGGTGAGGCCGAGGTGGTCGAGCAGCAGCGCGATCGAGAGGATCGCAGCGGTCGGATCGGCCTTCTGCTGCCCCGCGATGTCGGGAGCCGAACCGTGCACCGGCTCGAACATCGACGGGAAGGCGCCGGACGGGTTGATGTTCCCGGACGCGGCGAGTCCGATCCCGCCGGTGACAGCACCGGCGAGATCCGTGAGGATGTCACCGAAGAGGTTGTCGGTGACGATGACGTCGAAACGCGACGCGTCCGTCACGAGGAAGATCGTGGCGGCGTCGACGTGGAGGTAGTCGACCGCGACATCAGGATGCTCTGCGGCGACCTCGTTCACGATCCGCTGCCAGATGGCACCGGCATGCACGAGAACGTTCGTCTTGTGGACGAGCGTGAGCTTCTTGCGGCGGCGCTCCGCCAGGTCGAAGGCGTGGCGGACGACCCGCTCGACCCCGAAGGCCGTGTTGACGCTGGTCTCGTTCGCGACCTCGTGCGGGGTGCCCTTGCGGATCGCACCGCCGTTGCCGACGTACGGTCCCTCGGTGCCTTCGCGGACGACGACGAAGTCGATGTCGCCCGGGTCCGCCAGCGGACCCGCTGCGCCGACGAAGAGCTTCGACGGGCGCAGGTTGACGTAGTGGTCGAGCGTGAAGCGCAGCTTGAGGAGCAGGCCTCGCTCGATGTTCGCATCCTTCAGTCGCGGGTCGCCCGGTGTGCCGCCGACCGCGCCCAACAGGATCGCATCGTGCGCCGCGATGGCGGTGAGGTCGTCATCGGTGAGCGTGTCGCCGGTCTCGAGATAGCGCGCGGCGCCGAGCGAGAAGCGGGTCTTGTCGAACGTCACGTCGCTGTCGGCAGTGACGGCGTCGAGCACCTTCTCCGCCTCGGCGATGACCTCGGGACCGATGCCGTCACCGGGGATGACGGCCAGCTTCACGACACGCGACATGACACTCCTTGCTCGGGGATCGGCGTCGCTGACGAACGGACGCCGATCCCTCCAGCGTAGTGCTCAGTGCATGGGCGCCTTGCGCAGTGTGACGGCGGCGATGACGCCGGCGACCACGACGAGTCCCGCGCCGATGAACGAGGTGATCATGACGCCGGAGCCGAACGCATCGGCAGCGGCCTGCCACAGCGCATCGCCGATCTCGGCGGGCAGGTCCTGCGCCTGCGTGTAGGCACCGGCGAGCGTCTCTCTGGCGGCGGTCATCGCCTCGGCGGGCAGGCCGTCCGGCAGCACGATCGCCGAGCGGTAGAACGCCGTGATGATGCCTCCGAGCACCGCGGTGCCCAGTACAGCGCCGAGCTCATACGCGGTCTCGGAGACCGCGCTCGCCGCGCCCGCCTTCGCAGCGGGAGCGCTCGAGAGGATGAGCTCGTTCGAGATCGTCTCGGCGGCGCCGATCCCGATGCCGAGCACCACGAAGGCGACGATCAGCGGAGCGACACCGTGGGCGTGGGTCGTGAACGCGACGATCAGGTACCCGGCCACCGAGAAGGCGAGACCGATCGGCACGACCACATGCGGCGGGATCCTCCGCGAGATCGGGACGACGGCGAGACCTGCGACGATCATCACCGCCATTCCCGGCACCAGAGCCAGACCCGCCATCATCGGCGACAGGCCGAGCACCAGTTGCAGATGCTGCGACACGAAATAGAGGAAGCCGACGAGGCTGACCACGCTGAGGAGGTTCACGAGGATCGCGCCGGAGAAGGTCCCCCGGCGGAACAGCGCCATGTCGAGCATCGGGATCTCCGCGCGCAACTGGCGGCGCACGAACAGCACGCCCATCAGGATGCCGAGGAAGGCCCAGGCAGCAGCGATGACGGTCGGCCCGTCCACGGCGAGCGACTTGATCGCGTAGACCACCGGGATCATCGCCGCCATCGAGAGGGCGATGCTGATCAGGTCGATGCGCCCCGGCTTCGGGTCGCGGCTCTCAGGCACGAGGATCGGCGCGGCGATGAGCAGCGGGATCAGTACCGGAACGGCGATGAGGAACACCGAGCCCCAGCTGAAGTGCTCGAGCAGGAATCCTCCGACGATCGGGCCCAGCGCGGCGCCGGCGGAGAAGGCCGATGCCCAGACGGCGATCGCGAGCCGGCGCTGATCGCGGTTGACGAAGATCGAGCGCAGCAGCGAGAGGGTCGACGGCATGAGCATGGCTCCGAAGAAGCCGAGGAGTGCACGTGCGGCGATCAGCAGCCCCGCCGTCGGCGCGAACGCGGCCAGTACCGACACGGCGGCGAAGCCGCTCGCCCCGATCAGCAGCATCCGGCGTCGTCCGAAGCGATCCCCCATGGTCCCCATCGTCACCAGAAGCCCTGCGAGCACCAGCGGATACACGTCGATGATCCACAGCTGCTCGGCACCAGAGGGCGCGAGAGCGATCGAGATCTCGGGCAGAGCGAAGCTCAGCACCGTGTTGTCGACGGACACGAGCAGCACGGGGAGCATGAGCACGACGAGCGCTGCCCATCCTCTCGCGCCCACCCGGGGAGCATCCGTCTCGGTCATCGGGGTCGACGCGGTGTGCGTCATGGAGCACCTCTCAGAATCGTGGCGGTCCGTTACTAAACCGTCCGGCTGGTATAGTAACAGAATCCGGACTGTGAGACGACCGAGCAGAGGATCCATGCCGCGACCACCACTCGCACGCGAACGCGTGCTCGACGCCTTCGAGGCGCTGATCCTCACCGACGGCGAACGCGCGGCGACGCTCGATGCCACCGCCAGAGCGGCAGGAGTCTCGAAAGGCGGACTGCTCTACCACTTCGGGTCCAAAGAGGATCTGATCCAGGGGCTCCTCGACCGGCTCGACGCGCTCACCACAGCGGATGTCGAACGGATGACCGCCGCCGATGAGGGTCCTGTCGCCTACTACGTGCGCACCTCGGTCATGGAGGACGACGCTCTCGACCGCGCTCTGGTCTCGGCATCCCGCCTCGCACAGGGCGGATCCGTGGCCGCGGCCGACGCGCTGCGCGAGTCGCGCCACCGCTGGGAGGATCTGATACGACCCCATGTGCGGGATCAGACGAGCCTCGACCTCGTGATGCTCCTCAGCGACGGCCTGTATTTCAACAACTCACTCGACGTGAACGGCTCGGAGCACCTGGTCCCCGGGCCGGCGGAGCTCGAGGCGCTCATCGCACTCGTGCTGCGCACGACCGCTCCCGAGAAGAACGCCCCCTGAACGCACGCAGGGCGGAGCGCTGATCGCGCCCCGCCCTGCATCCGCAGTGCCTCGGTCTCAGACCTCGGTGATCTCGATCTGTCGGAACAGATCCGCCTCGATGGCCGCACTCACGTCGTCGAGCAGCTCCTCGGAGACCGGCGAGTCGAGCGTGAGCACGCTGAGCGCCTGGTCGCCGGCGGCGCGACGCGAGATCTGCATGCCGGCGATGTTGATGCCGGCCTCGCCGAACTTCTGGCCGTAGACCGCGACGATTCCGGGGCGGTCGGTGTAGAGCATCACGACGTGGTGCTTCTCGATCGGCAGCTCGATCGCGTGGTCGTTGATGCCTACGAGCTTCTCGGCCTGCTTCGGTCCGGTCAGCGTGCCCGAGACCGACAGCTGCGTGCCGTCCGACAGCGCGCCTGTGAGGGTGATCACGTTGCGGTACTCGTCGCTGACATCGTCCTTGAGCAGACGAACGGCGATGCCGCGCTGCTCGGCCAGCAGCGGAGCGTTCACGTACGACACGGTCTCGCTGACGATGTTGGTGAACACGCCCTTGAGCGCGGCGAGCTTGAGGACGCTGACGTCGTAGTCGTTGAGCTCGCCGTGCACCTCGACATCGAGGCTCGTGAGCGGCGAGGTGGCGAGAGCCGAGAAGATCTGTCCGAGCTTCTCGACCAGCGAGATGCCAGGGCGGACGTAGGGGTCGATGACGCCGCCGGCGACGTTCACGGCGTCGGGCACGAGGTCGCCGCCGAGTGCGAGGCGCACCGAGCGGGCGACCGAGACGCCGGCCTTCTCCTGCGCCTCGTCGGTGCTCGCACCGAGGTGAGGGGTGACGACGACGTTCGGCAGCGCGGTGAGCGCGCTGGCCGTGCTGTCGGGCTTCGGCGGCTCGGAGGTGAACACGTCGAGCCCGGCGCCGGCGATCTCACCGGACGTGAGCGCCTCGAGGAGCGCCTCCTCGTCGATCAGGCCGCCGCGTGCGACGTTGACGACGTAGGCCGAGGACTTCATCGCCCTGAACTGCTCGGTGCTGAGCATCCCGGTCGTCTCGGGGGTCTTCGGCATGTGGATCGTGATGAAGTCCGACTCGGCGATGAGCTCGTCGAGCGAGAGCAGCTGCACGCCGAGCTGCTGGGCACGGGCCGAGGTGACGTAGGGGTCGTATGCCACGACGCGCATGTCGAAGGCGGCCAGACGGGCGGCGACCAGGGCGCCGATGCGCCCCAGGCCGATGATGCCGACGGTCTTCTCGAACAGCTCGGCACCGGTGTAGGAGCTGCGCTTCCACTCCCCCGCGGAAAGCGATGCGTGGGCGGCCGGGATCCGGCGGGCGAGGCTGAGGATGTGGCCGACGGTCAGCTCGGCTGCCGACACGATGTTCGAGGTCGGCGCGTTGACGACCATGACGCCCGCGGTCGTCGACGCCTTGATGTCGACGTTGTCGAGACCGACGCCGGCGCGCGCGACGACCTTGAGGTTCGGCGCGTGCGAGAGGGCCTCCTCGTCGATGCGGGTCGCCGAACGGATCAGCACCGCGTCCGCGTCGGCGAGCGATGCGAAGAGCGCCTCACGATCGGTGCCATCGACGTTGCGCACGTCGAAGTCGGGGCCCAGAGCCTCGATGGTGGCGGGTGAGAGTTCTTCGGCGATGAGCACAACAGGCTTCGGCACAGTGGATCCTTCGGGGCAGCGCGACAAGCGGGAGGGGCCGATGCGCCGCACACCAGCGGGGGCGCGATCGGTCCAACTCTACCCGAGCGCCGGGAGCGCCCCGTGCGTGTGACGAGGGGTCAGGACGCCGAGCCGACGAGTTGTTCGGCGTTGAGCAGACTGTAGCCGAGCAGGCTCAGCCAGAACACCGCTACGATGCCGAGCCCGGTGAGGAGCACAAGTGCGAGGGTTCCGACGGGGCGACGACGTCCGATCCCGAGAGCGAAAACGAACACGAGCGCCGGGAAAAGCACTCCGAACAGCATCGTCACCCATCCCGTGCCGGTGAGCCCGTTCGGCGAGGCCATGGAAGCGAGACGGGCGATCGCATTCCACACCGCGTAGGCGTAGAACAGGCCGGCGAGCCCGAGGACGAGTCCGGTGAGCCAGCGGGGTGACGAGGCTGTCGCCGGTGCGGCGGGGACGGGCGTGTTCATCCGATTGCTCCTACGGTTACGAACGGCCACGGCACGAGGAGGATCACTCCCAGGATGAGCGCGCTGATGCGGATCCAACTCGCGCGACCCCGCGTGAGCACCCATACGGCCAGGAACCAGAGCGCGGGCGCGGCGACTGCCAGCACGAACCACGGCAGGAACATCGCGTCGACGACGAAGAAGCTCGCGAGCGGTTGCAGCCGCAGGCCGCCGACCACCCAGCCGACGCTGTAGAGGAGGTAGATCCCGCCGATCACTCCGAGGGTCAGCAGCATCACCGTGCTGAGGCCGGCCGGCTCCTCGGTCTCGTCCTCGTCGAGCTCGTCCACGTCGACGAGTCGGGGGCCGGATGCCGCACCCGACGATGTCGAGGGGAACGTCGTCGCCGCCGCGGGTGCCTGCACCGGGATGGAGCGGTCGGGACCGGCCTCCGTCGTTGCCGGCTCGCCGGCGTCACCGGCATCCGTCTCCGCTTCGGACGGGCGTCGCTTCTGCCGTCGCGGGGTCGGAGTCGTCGGCTCGTCGTCGCCGTCCCAGGACAGGGCGTCGTCGGAATCGGAGGTCATACCTCCAGCGTAGGTCACACTGTCCACTAGGCTCTGGGCTGACAGCGCCTCAGGTGCGCGTGACGAGAGGGCGAGACCGTGGCCGAGAACAAGACCGACGACGTGGCGGAGCCGGCAGCGAACTGGAAGCCGACCGCCGCAGCGAAGTCGAAGGCGACGACGTTCCGCTGGATCGCGCTGGTGCTGTGGATCGTCGCCATAGCGGGCGAGGCCGTCGCGATCTTCTGGGTTCTGCGGCAGCGCGTCTACGTCGGGGAGGACGGCACGCTCTTCCGCGATCCTGACACCGGACTGCTCGAGGAACGCGGTGTCACCGCGCAGTTCCCGCAGTGGGCCTTCATCACCCTCCTCGTGCTGCTCGTCGTGATCGCCGCGCTGTCCATCATCGGTTCGCTGCTCTGGAAGAAGGCGAATCGCCTGGACCCGGCACGTAAGTCCGACACCGTGCGCTTCTTCGTGCAGAACCAGCTCGGTGCGATCATCGCGATCGTGGCGTTCCTGCCGCTCATCATCCTCATCTTCCTGAACAAGGACATGGACAGGGGCCAGAAGACGACGGCGGGGATCGTCGGCATCGCCCTCGCCGCGATCGCGGCGTTCATCGGCATCGACTTCTCGCCGGCATCCGTCGAGCAGTACACGGCCGACCAGTCCGCCGTGATCCAGCTGCTCGGCGCGGACGAGGTCGTGTGGGTCGCCGGCGGTTCCGTGTACCACGTCTGCGATCAGGTGTCCGACATCCAGACCGGCAGCGAGAAGCTCACGGGCACGACCGCCGAGGCGATCGAGGCCGGCAAGAGCCGACTCACCCTCAAGTTCGCCTCGGAGCTGCGCACCTGCGGGCTCGCGGTGCCGGAGAATGCCGACGAGATCACCGAGGCACTGCGTGCGATCCAGGACGGTCAGGTCGACACCCTGCTCCCCCAGCCGGTCTGGGCCGACCCGACTGACACTCCTATCGTGGTCGAGGATGCTCCGGCGGAGTAGTCACTCCGCCGTCAAAGCCTCCACGAGACGCTCCTCGGCCGCCGACAGGTGGACCGCGAGCAGGTCGGCTGCGAGTCCGGCTTCGCCGTCGGCGACGGCCTGCAGGATCAACGTGTGCTGAGCGGCGATGTCCGCGGCATCCAGCAGACGACGACCTTGGACCTGCGCCATGCACAGGCGCACCTCGTCGAGCACGCTCCGATACATGCGTCCGGTCCGCTCGCTGCGGATGGCGTCGATGATCGCGGTGTGGAAGCGGAGGTCGGGCTCCACGCTCGCGGGATCGGGGCCTCCGGAGAGCTCGGCGATCTCGGCATTGGCTGCGACAGCCGCCGATGGGACGTCCCGACGAACGGCCAGCTCGCGCAGCGCGGCGCTCTCGAGCCGGGTGCGGGTGCGGTAGACGTCCCGCACCATCGCCGCATCGATGTCGACGACGCGCGCACTGCGATGGGCGGTCCGCGCCAACAGCCCGGAGGCGACGAGCTGCTCGATCGCAGCCTTCGCGCTCGGCCGCGCGACACCGTACGCCTCTGAGACCGCCGCCTCCGTGACGGGAACGCCGGAGAGCACCTCGCCCGAGAGGATGCGCGAGCGGAGGTGCGCGGTGACCGCATCCACGACGCCGACCACGCCGAGGGCGTCATCCGGACTCGTGATCATGCAGGCATTCTATCGCGTCGACCAAGTTCGGTACACTTGTCTTACAATCTGTTCACCACTGTCGAGTCGACGTCGAGGAGACACCGTGCCCGCAACCGTGGCCCCACCGCTGGATGCCGATCTGCTCGGCTCCGTCACCGAAGTGCGCACCCGCTCGATCGACCGCTTCTCGCGCGCTCACGACGCCTCGCACTACCTTCTGATCCCCGATGCGGTTCTCTCCCCGGCGGATGCCGATGGGGTGGCGCGCGCCTTCCACGCCGTGCGCGCTGCGGGCCGCACCCTCACCTTCCGTTCCGGCGGCACGAGCCTGTCGGGACAGGGCGTGACCGGCGATGTCCTCGTCGACACGCGCAGTCACTTCCGCGATGTCCGGGTCGAGGACGATGGTGCATTCGTGCGGGTCGGCCCCGGAGCGACCGTGCGTCAGGTGAACACCCGGCTCGCTCGCCACCGCCGCAAGCTCGGCCCCGATCCCGCCAGCGAGATCGCGTGCACGATCGGCGGCGTCATTGCGAACAACTCCAGCGGAATGGCGTGCGGCATCATCGAGAACTCGTACCGGACCGTGGACTCCCTCGTACTCGTGCTGCCGAGCGGGACCGTCATCGACACCGGCGCAGCCGACGCGAACACGCGACTGCGGGCCGCGGAGCCGCAGATCGCGGACGGCTTGCTCGATCTGCGGCGCCGCCTGTTGTCCTCCCCCGAGAACGTCGCGTTCGTGAAGCAGCAGTTCTCGATGAAGAACACGATGGGCTACGGCATCAACGCCCTGCTGGACTTCGAGGACCCTGTCCGGATCCTGGAGCATCTCGTGATCGGCTCCGAGGGCACTCTCGCCTTCGTCGCCGAGGCGCGATTCCGCACGATCGAGATCCGCCCCGCGGTCGCCACCGGCCTGCTGGTGTTCGAGAGCCTGTCCGACGCGATGGCAGCACTCCCCGAGCTCGCCGCGCTCGGACTCGCCACGATCGAGCTCCTGGACGCCGCCTCCCTGCGCGTCGCGCAGGGACTGAGCGATGTTCCGCCGGCGATCGCCGCGATCGACGTGCAGGGTCACGCCGCGCTGCTCGTCGAGGTGCACGCGGCCGACGACGACAGCCTGAGGCGCGAAACCTCCGTCGTGCTCGACCACGTCGCGACGCTCCCCCTGAGCATCGAGGCCCGTCTCACGGTGGACGCCGCCGAGCGGGCCGCTCTCTGGCATGTGCGGAAGGGTCTGTACACGGCCATCGCCGGTGCGCGCCCGTCGGGCACGACCGCTCTTCTCGAGGACATCGTGGTGCCCGTCGATCGATTGCTCGTGACCTGCGAACGGCTCATCGAGCTCTTCGCCGCTCACGAATACGAGGACTCGGTGATCTTCGGTCACGCCAAGGACGGCAATGTCCACTTCCTGCTCAACGAACGCTTCGACGATCCCGAGAGCGTCGCACGTTACCGTCGATTCACCGACGACCTCGTCGACCTGGTCCTCAGTCAGGGCGGATCGCTGAAGGCGGAACACGGCACAGGGCGCATCATGGCTCCGTTCGTCCGGCGACAGTACGGCGACGAACTCACGGATCTGATGTGGGAGGTCAAGCGACTGCTCGACCCCGACGGCATCCTGAACCCCGGTGTGGTGCTGTCGGACGAGGCGGACTCGTACCTCCGCGACCTCAAGCGGGTGCCGACCGTCGAGAAGGAGGTCGACCGATGCGTGGAGTGCGGCTACTGCGAGCCGACCTGCCCGAGCAAGACCATCACGCTGACGCCCCGCCAACGGATCGTCCTGCGGCGCGACATGGCCTGGGCAGAGGAGCAGGGCGACCACAAGCTCCTCGCGGAACTCAGGGCGGACTACGACTACGACGGCGTGCAGACCTGTGCCGTCGACGGCATGTGCGCAATCGCATGCCCCGTCGACATCAACACCGGGGACCTCGTGCGCAGGCTGCGTGCGGAGGAGTCGTCGAAGATCGAGAACGGGCTCTGGAATGCGGCGGCAGCGGGATGGGGCGCGGTGACGCGTCTGGGTGGCATCGCCCTGACCGTGGCGGATGCCGCGCCCGCTCCCCTGGTCACCGGCGTCACGAAGCTCGCTCGAGCGGTCCTCGGGGACGACACGGTCCCGCTGTACGATTCCGGTCTGCCTCGTGGCGGATCCGCACCGCCCACGCCCCATGTCCCTGCCGATGCGCGGGCGGTGTTCTTCGGGGCCTGCATCGGCACCATGTTCGGAGCCGAAGACCACGGGATCGGATCACGGGATGCCGTACGCTCGATCCTCGATCGAGCCGGCATCCCGGTCGTGATCCCGGATGATGCGGGCGGTCTCTGCTGCGGGACCCCATGGAAGTCCAAGGGCCATCTCGACGGATACGAACGGATGACGAAGCGCACGCTCGCGTCCCTCTGGGCGGCCAGCCGCGGAGGTGAGCTGCCCGTCGTGTGCGATGCGGCATCCTGCACCGAGGGTCTGCACACGATGCTCGCGAAGTCGCTCGCCGCTCACCCGGAGTACGCAGGCCTGGTCATCGAGGACGCCACCACGTTCATCGCCCGAGAGGCGCTGCCCCATCTCACCGTGGGAGCCCGGCTCGACAGCATCGCCGTGCATCCCACCTGCTCGACGACCGCGCTGGGCGCGACCGATGCCCTCACCGAGATCGCCCGGGCCGTCGCGAACGACGTGTTCATCCCCGACGGCTGGGGATGCTGCGCATTCGCGGGCGACCGCGGGATGCTGCATCCGGAGTTGACGGCCAGCGCGACAGCCGTGGAGTCCGCGGAGCTCGAGAGCGCCGACACCGCACGCGGAGGCTTCGACGCTTTCGTCTCGGCCAACCGCACCTGCGAGATCGGGATGAGTCGCGCGACCGGCCGACCCTATCGTCACGTGGTCGAGGTGCTCGAGGAGGTGACCCGTCCCGTCTAGAAGCTCGAGGAGCTGCCCGATCCCGAGAAGCTCCCGCCGCTCGATCCATAGCCCGTCGACGAGCCCCCGGAGAACGAGCTGCTCGCGGCCGCGGAACGGTCGGATTCGACCCTGCTGACACCCGCCGAGTAGCCGATGCTGAACGAAATCGGATTCCAGAACTGGCCGGGACCGTACACGGTGTCGAGGATCGAGCCGGACCGCGGCGGCACCGAGCGGCGCTGCTTCTCCATGGCGGCCTCGATCGATGCGCGCTCGCTGTTCGACTTCGCGTACACCTCGATCAGGGCTCGCGAATGCTCGCGGAGCAGATGCGACAGCTCTCCTCGCAACCGCTCGAGCGCCTCCAATGCCGTCTCGGCGGAGATGGTCTGGCTGCGCAGATCCGCACCCAGGCGCTCGATCTCGGCTTCTGCGGAGACACGGAAGCTCTCGAGCGCCTGCGTCGAGGCGAGCGGATAGGAGTTCGGGTCGGACACGAGCTGCGAGATCGCGCCGATGTCCTCCCGCACAGGCTCGACCTGCTCGGCCCAGGCCTTCTCCCAGGTCGCGGCACGGGTCAGCAGAGCCGCAGCGTTCACGATCGCGTTGTCGACGAAGTCCAGTTCGGCGGCCTCGTCGGCGAATGCCTTCGCCTGCTCGGGGGCCTCCGAGCGCGATCGCTCCTTCTTGGTGAGCAGCTGCAGGCGCTGCTGCTCCTCGACCGTGCTGTAGTAGCGCCCGGAGAAGTCGTGGAAACGCTGCTCGAGGCGCTGCGCGAACGACGAGGTCGTCGGCAGCGTCCGCGCCGCGAGCTCGGTCTCATCGAGGTCCATCGTGACGCTCGTGAGGTGTTCTGCGCCGCGGGAGAGTTCTGCGGCGACCTTTCCCCGGCGATTCGCCCGGACGAGCAGGATGCCGCCCCACGTGCCGACGCCGACCACGCCCCCGCCCACAGCCGTGCCGATGAACGCCGGCGATGCGTACCACGGTCGGTTGATGAGCGAGGCGGCCTTCTTGACGCCGACGACGACGCCCTCGGTCCAGAATGCGGCGCGGAAGTCGTCCTTCGTGGCCTCCTGGATCGACGCCTGATCGTCGAGGGGGATGGTGCGGTCGTCACCGAAGTAGGTTCCGACGTGCCGGCCGTCCGGGTCGAGGGCGAAGATGAAGAGGCCGTCGGCCCATTTCTGCCCGTCGGCGCTGATCCATTCCGGATGCTCGGCCCGAGCGAACTCCAGGACCTTCTCATTCAGGTTGTCGTTCGCCGTCCCGCTGTAGGTGAAGACCACGACGGTCGTGGGCTCGTAGAAGTCGACGTCCGCGAGCTCGCGCTCCAGAGTGGGAACATCGAGTCGACCTGCCGTGTCGACGACGATGAGGTCGTCTCCCCCGACAGCCTGTGCGGCGACCGTCGGGAGGAGCAGCGAGATCAGGACGATGAGCATCCCGGCAAGGGCTGCTCCGGCACGTGCGGCGTGTCGAGTCATGCCTCCACCCTAACGACACGAAGAGGGCGCCCCGGAAGGGGCGCCCTCTCGCGAACGAAGCTCAGCGGTGGATGAGCTCGACGTCAGCGCGCAGCGCTGCCGTCGACCCAGGCCCGAAGGGCCGGCCGTCGCGCCAGCGACGCAGACAGCACAGCCCTCCGAGGACTACTCGACGTCAGCGCGCAGCGCTGCCGTCGACGTAGTCCTCGTCCTGCTGCTTCCAGGCGAACAGAGCGCGAAGCTCCTTGCCGGTCGCCTCGATGGGGTGCGTCTCCTCCTTGGCACGCAGCGCGAGGAACTCCTCGGCTCCGTTGTCCTGGTCCTCGATGAAGCGCTTCGCGAAGGCACCCGACTGGATATCCGCGAGGACGCCCTGCATGCTCTCCTTGACGCGAGCGTCGATGACGCGCGGGCCCGAGACGTAGTCGCCGAACTCGGCCGTGTCGGAGATCGACCAACGCTGCTTGGCGATGCCACCCTCCCACATGAGGTCGACGATGAGCTTGAGCTCGTGGAGCACCTCGAAGTAGGCGATCTGCGGCTGGTAGCCCGCCTCGGTGAGGGTCTCGAAGCCGGCCTGCACGAGGTGGCTCACGCCACCGCAGAGCACAGCCTGCTCGCCGAAGAGGTCGGTCTCGGTCTCTTCCGTGAAGGTCGTCTTGATGACGCCGGCGCGGGTGCCGCCGATGGCCTTCGCGTAGGAGAGAGCGGTCGCCCAGGCGGAACCCGATGCGTCGCGCTCGACGGCGATGATGTCCGGGATGCCGCGGCCGGCCACGAACTCGCGTCGCACCGTGTGGCCGGGGGCCTTCGGAGCGACGAGGATCACGTCGACGCCTTCGGGAGCGTCGATGTAACCGAAGCGGATGTTGAAACCGTGCGCGAACGCGAGGGTCTTTCCCGCGGTCAGGTTCGGCGCGATGGACTCGCTGTAGATGGTGCGCTGGTGCTGGTCTGGCGCGAGGATCATGATGAGGTCGGCCCACTCGGTGGCCTCGGCGACGGTCTTGACCGCGAAGCCGGCCTCTTCCGCCTTCGGCGCGGACTTGGAGCCCTCCTTGAGGGCGATCGCGACCTCGACACCCGAGTCGCGCAGGTTCTGCGCGTGGGCGTGGCCCTGAGAGCCGTAGCCGACGATCGCGACCTTCTTGCCCTGGATGATGGACAGATCGGCGTCAGCGTCGTAGAAGATCTCGGTGCTCACTGGTTTCCTTCTCCTTGATTGTGGTTTGTGTGAAAGCTGGTCGTGGTTCTGGATGTTTCGGGCGGTCGGCGATCAGCCGCGCAGCACGCGTTCGGTGATGCTCTTGCCGCCGCGGCCGATCGCGAGAAGGCCCGACTGGGCGATCTCCTTGATCCCGAAGGGCTCGAGCGCACGCAGCAGCGCGTCCACCTTGCCTCGATCTCCCGTGACCTCGACGACCAGCGCGTCGGGCGCATAGTCCACGACCGAGGCGCGGAACAGGTTCACGACCTCGATGACGTTCGAGCGCGTGGCGTTGTCGGTGCGCACCTTGACCAGCATGTGCTCGCGCTGCACGGACGCAGCGGGGTCGAGCTCGACGATCTTGATGACATTGATGAGCTTGTTGAGCTGCTTGGTCACCTGCTCAAGAGGCAGGGCGTCGACGTCGACCACGACGGTGATGCGCGAGATGCCGGGCACCTCGGTCACGCCGACCGCCAGCGAGTCGATGTTGAAGCCACGACGCGCGAACAGGCCGGCGACGCGAGTCAGGAGTCCAGGGGTGTCCTCCACGAGGAGGCTCAGCACGTGAGTCGTCATGGTCAGTCCTCCTCGTCGAAAGCGGGCGCGTGGTCGCGGGCGTACTGGACGTAGCTGTTGCTCACGCCCTGCGGCACCATCGGCCACACCATGGAGTCGGCGCTGACGACGAAGTCGATCACGACCGGGCGGTCGTTGGTCGCGAGGGCGAGTTCGATGGCGGCATCCACCTCGTCCTCCTTCTCGACGCGGATCGCGAGGCATCCGTACGCCTCGGCGAGCTTCACGAAGTCCGGGATCCTGACCGTGCCGTGGCCCGTGTTCAGGTCGGTGTTCGAGTGCCGGCCATCGTAGAACAGCGTCTGCCACTGCCGGACCATGCCGAGGGAGGAGTTGTTGATGATCGCGACCTTGATCGGGATGTTGTTGATCGCGCAGGTCGCGAGCTCCTGATTGGTCATCTGGAAGCATCCGTCGCCGTCGATCGCCCACACGTGACGGTCAGGCTCGGCGACCTTCGCGCCCATCGCCGCGGGCACCGAGTACCCCATGGTGCCGGCGCCGCCGGAGTTGAGCCAGGCGTTGGGGCGCTCGTACTTGATGAACTGCGCGGCCCACATCTGGTGCTGACCCACACCGGAGGCGTAGATGCCCTCCGGTCCCGTGAGCTCGCCGATGCGCTGGATCACGTGCTGCGGTGCGAGCAGACCGTCGGTGGTCGGGGCGTAGCCGAGCGGGAACTCGGTGCGCAGACCGTCGAGGTACGACCACCACTCCTCGATGTCGGGAGCGCCACCGGCGATCGCGCTGCGGAAGGCCGTCTCGAGGTCGACCAGCACATCGCGCACGTCGCCCACGATCGGCACGTCGGCGGTGCGGATCTTCGAGATCTCGGCGGGATCGATGTCGACGTGCACGACTTTCGCGTTCGGAGCGAACAGCGCGGCCTTTCCGGTCACGCGGTCGTCGAACCGCGCGCCGAGCGAGACGAGGAGGTCGGCCTCCTGCAGGGCGAGCACGGCCGGGACCGTGCCGTGCATCCCGGGCATGCCGAGGTGCTGCGGGTGCGAGTCCGGGAATGCGCCGCGCGCCATCAGGGTCGTCACGACGGGGGCACCGGTGGACTCCGCGAGTGCGAGCAGCTCTGCTGCGGCACGGCCGCGGACCACGCCGCCGCCCACGTACAGCACGGGCTTCTTCGACTCGGCCAGCAGAGCGGCCGCGGCCTGGATCTGCTTGCCGTGCGCCTTCGTCACCGGACGGTATCCGGGCAGGTCGTACTTCGGCGGCCACACGAAGGGCACCACATCCTGCTGCGCGTCCTTGGTGATGTCGACGAGAACGGGGCCGGGGCGACCGGTCGAGGCGATCTCGTAGGCGGCTGCCAGAGCACCGGGGATGTCGGCGGCGTCCTTCACCAGGATGGAGTGCTTCGTGATCGGCATCGTGATGCCGACGATGTCCGCTTCCTGGAACGCATCCGTTCCCATGAGGGTCGAGAACACCTGACCGGTGATCGCGAGCAGCGGCACGGAGTCCATGTAGGCATCCGCGATCGCGGTGACGAGGTTCGTCGCACCGGGACCGGAGGTCGCGATGCAGACGCCGACCTTGCCGGACGCCGAGGCGTAGCCCTCTGCCGCGTGGCCCGCGCCCTGCTCGTGGCGCACGAGGATGTGACGGAGGTCGGACGCGTCCATGAGCGGGTCGTAGACCGGAAGGATCGCGCCGCCGGGAAGGCCGAACACGTCGGTCACCCCCAGCAGCTCGAGCGTGCGGACGACGGCCTCGGCGCCCGTGATCTCGGGCGAAGACGACTTGGCGGCGGGCGGCCTCGGCACGGCCGAGACGGAGTCAGTTGTCATGAGACTTCCTTCAGATGATCTGTGGAGACGTGGGCCCTTCGACAGGCTCAGGAACCCATCGGAAGAGCTGCGGATCAGCCGGTCGTCGCGCCCTCGGCGGCGGACCGCACGAGACGCGAATACTTGGCAAGAACGCCACGGGTATAGCGCGGGGGAAGCGGCTCCCAGCCGGAACGGCGGGAGGCGAGCTCCGCCTCATCGACGAGTAGATCGAGAGAGCGAGCTGCGATATCGACCCGTATCAGATCACCATCGCGCACGAAGGCGATGGGACCAGCGTCCACCGCTTCGGGTGCTATGTGGCCGATGCACAGGCCGGTTGTGCCGCCTGAGAATCGTCCGTCCGTCAAGAGTAGTACATCTTTTCCGAGCCCGGCGCCCTTGATGGCCGCGGTGATCGCGAGCATCTCGCGCATGCCGGGTCCGCCCTTGGGGCCTTCGTAGCGGATCACGATGACGGTGTTCTTGTCGATTTCGCCGCTCGCGACGGCATCCATCGCCGCGCGCTCTCGCTCGAAGACCCGCGCCTTGCCCTCGAACACCGCGGCATCGAAGCCCGCGGTCTTCACGACGGCGCCCTCCGGCGCGAGCGAGCCGTGCAGGATCGTCAGGCCACCGGTGGCGTGGATCGGATTGTCGAAGGTGTGGATGACCTCGCCGTCGATGGGCATGGGGTCGAGGTCTGCGAGGTTCTCGGCGAGCGTCTTGCCGGTGACGGTGAGAGCGTCGCCGTGCAGGAGGCCTTCATCGAGCATCGCCTTCATGATGACCGGGATGCCGCCGTGGCGGTCGACGTCGTTCATGACGTACTTGCCGAACGGCTTCATGTCGGCGACGTGGGGCACCTTGTCGCCGATGCGGTTGAAGTCGTGCAGGCTCAGCTCGACCTCGGCCTCGCGGGCGATGGCGAGCAGATGGAGGACGACGTTCGTCGAGCCGCCGAGCGCCATGGCCAGCGCGATCGCGTTCTCGAACGCCTCCTTGGTGAGGATGTCGCGGGTCGTGATGCCCTGACGGAGCAGGTTGACCACGGCCTCGCCGGAACGATGCGCGAAGTAGTCCCGGCGACGATCGGCCGCGGGCGGAGCAGCGGAGCCCGGAAGGCTGAGTCCGAGAGCCTCGGCGACGGATGCCATGGTATTGGCCGTGTACATGCCACCGCACGCGCCCTCACCTGGGGCGATCGCGCACTCGATGCGCTTGAGGTCCTCTTCGCTCATGAGGCCCGCACGGCACGCGCCGACGGCCTCGAACGAGTCGATGATCGTGACGTCCTTCTCCGTGCCGTCGGAGAGTTTCACCCAGCCGGGGGCGATGGAGCCTGCGTAGAGGAACACGCTCGACAGGTCGAGACGCGCGCTGGCCATGAGCATCCCGGGGATCGACTTGTCGCAACCGGCGAGCAGCACCGATCCGTCGAGACGCTCGGCCATGATGACGGTCTCGACCGAGTCCGCGATGACCTCGCGCGAGACGAGCGAGAAGTGCATGCCCTCGTGGCCCATCGAGATGCCATCGGAGACGGAGATCGTGCCGAACTGCAGCGGGTAGCCGCCGCCGGAGTGCACGCCCTCCTTCGCGCCCTGCGCGAGCCTGTCGAGGCTCAGGTTGCAGGGGGTGATCTCGTTCCAGCTCGACGCGATTCCGATCTGAGGCTTGTCCCAGTCGGCGTCGCCCATGCCGACCGCACGCAGCATTCCGCGTGAGGTGGTCGCCTCGATGCCGTCGGTGACCACCCGACTGCGAGGCTTGATGTCGATGGGCGGCTTCGATGCATCGTGCGAGGACATGACGGAAGTCTATTCCCGCACGGCCTCCCGCTCGTCTGCGACAGACTGCAGAAGTCGGGCCAGCTCTTGTGGGTTCTGCACACGGAGCGCCGCCGAGCTCTCCCCCGGGCCGACCCTGACCCCGAGATCTCCCTCGCCGAGCACGCGCATCGCGTCCTCGTCCGTGACGTCGTCGCCAGCGAACAGGATGCCGGTGGCGCGGTAGCGCTCGCGGAGAGCGGCCATCGCCGCGTCCTTGCCCTCGGCTCGCGAGGAGAACTCGAGCACCCTGTGGCCGAGGCGCCGACGCCAGGACGGGAAGCGTGCGGCGACGAGTTCATCGATCTCCGCGAACACGGCCTTTTCGACCTCTCGCGTCGCTCCACGGGTGTGCACGCCCATGCCGTACGTCTTGGGCTCGAACTCGGCGCCCTCGTACCTGTCGATGATCGGGCGTGCTGCGGCCCACAGCTCCTCGCGCTCGGCATCCGATGCGGTACCGGTCGGCGCCGGGGCCTCGCCAGTGCCGGGGTACCAGTACTGCGCGCCGTGGGACCCGGCGAGGGCGATGGGCGAATCGTCGGAGTGCTCCGTGATGATGCGGAGGTCGTGCAGGCTGCGCCCGGAGACGTACGCGACGGTCGTCCGTGGCAGCACGGAGAGACGCTCCAACTGCTCGACGATCTCGGGGATCGCCCGCGCCGCCATGGGATCGACGACGAACGGCGAGGCCGTGCCGTCGAAATCGAGGGCGACGACCAGGCGGTCGGTGGCGGCGAGAGCCCGGATCGCGTCGTCCGACGATCCGGGGGTCCAGGTGCGTGTCACGGGGTCTCCAGTCTGCTGGTCGGGGTACCGGGCCGGGCGTCAGTGCGGATGCACCTCGTCGAGCGCCTTGAGGAACGACGAGGACCAGGCCTCGACATCGTTCTCGAGCACTCGACGGCGCAGCGACCGCATACGTTTGCCTTGCTCGCCCTTGGGCATCTCGACCGCGGTCATGATCGCGTCCTTCAGGCCCTCGATGTCGTGGGGGTTCACGCGCACCGCCTGGCGCAGCTCATCGGCCGCTCCCGTGAACTCGCTCAGCACGAGCACTCCGCGGTTGTCGGCCCGAGTGGCGACGTACTCCTTCGCGACGAGGTTCATGCCGTCACGGAGCGCGGTCACGAGCATGACGTCCGCGGCGAGGTACAGCGCGACCATCTCCTCGCGGGGGTAGCCCTGGTGGAGATACCGGATCGCGGTGTGCCCCATGGTGTCGAAGTCGCCGTTGATCCGCCCGACCGACAGCTCGATCTCGTCCCGGAGGTGCGCGTAGGCGTCGACGCGCTCGCGGCTGGGGCTCGCCACCTGCACGAGGGTCACATCCTCCACTGCGAGCCGCCCCTCGGTCAGGAGCTCACCATACGCCTTGATGCGGTGTCCGATGCCCTTGGTGTAGTCCAGCCGGTCGACACCGAGCAGGATCTTCGCCGGGTTGCCGAGGCTCTCCCTGATCTCGGCCGCTCGTGCTCGCACATCGGGTCGCGCGGCGAGCTCGAGGTAGGGCGTGGTGTCGATCGAGATGGGGAACGCGCGCGCGATGGCGGTGCGGGTCGTGCCGTCTTCCACCGGCACCGCGACGGCCGAGCCCTTGACCTCGTGGCGCAGTCGACGCCGGACCGCCGTGAGGAAGTACGTCGCGTCCTGGGCTCGTTGGAAGCCGATCACATCGGCCCCGAGCAGCCCGCGCAGCACCTGATCGCGCCATGGCAGCTGCGCATACAGACCGTGCGCGGGGAACGGGATGTGGTGGAAGTACCCGATGGTGAGGTCGGGGCGCAGTTCGCGCAACAGCTGCGGCACCAGCTGCAGCTGATAGTCGTGCACCCACACCGTGCCGTTCTCGGCTGCGACGGACGCGGCCGCCTCAGCGAAGCGGCGGTTCACTCTCGTATACGCGTCCCACCATTCGCGGTGGTACTGGGGCGGGGCGATCACGTCGTGGTAGAGCGGCCAGATCGTGTCGTTCGAGAATCCCTCGTAGTACTCGGCGATCTCCTCGGCGCTCAGCGCGACGGGGACGAGATCGATCCCCCCGATCTCGAAGGGATCGAGGTGGAGGTCGGCCTGCCCCGGCCACCCGACCCAGGCGCCGTGGGCTCTTCTCATCATCGGCTCGAGTGCGGCGACGAGACCGCCTGGCGATGTCCGCCACTCCTCGCTGCCGTCCGCCCCGATCACCCGGTCCACGGGGAGTCGGTTGGCGACGACGACGAAATCTGCGGCGGGCATGCGCACTCCTCGGATGGATGGACGGATGCCTTCAGGCTATCGACAGCGGCTACGCCGTGCGTGCCGCGGAATGAGGGGTTGCGCTGAGCCACCAGTTCGCGATAGCCGCCGCGAAGGCGACGCCGGCCGCCACGATCGGCAGCACGAGAGCCGCCGTCGAGCCGTGACTCTCGGCGATCCCTCCGGCCACGGCGGCTCCGAGGGACTGGCCGACGACGACTCCCGAACCGAGCATCGTCATCACCGTCGCCGAGCGTCCGAGGGGGCTGCGCGCCGCTCCGAAGCTGTATTGCGTGACGAGCGTGGGTCCGATGCCGACGCCCATGATCGCCAGTGCCACCATCATCGATGCCGGGGAGTCGACGAACGGCAGCAGCAGGGTGCCTGCGAGGAGGATGCCGGCGAACGTCAACCAGCGAGCTCGCAGCGAGAACCGGGCGGGAAGCCAGGCGACGCCGAGCGCCAGAGCGGCCGAGCCGACGCCCATGACTCCGTAGAGGAGCCCTGCCTGTTCGGATGCTCCACGATCGGCCATGAACGAGGTGAGCGAGGTGAGCATGGTCCCGAAGAACATGCCGACGCCCAGGATGCCGAGCACGACGATCAGCAGTTGCGGCCGGAACAGCTCGGACGCCGAGGAGGGTGCGCGCCCGTCGGCATCGCGGTGCTGCGACACGGCACGGGCGCTGGGGTGCAGAGCGAATGCGCCGACGAACACCACGGTGAGGATCGCCGCGCCGACGAGGGGAGCCCACGGAGCGATGGCCGACGCCAGGATCCCCACGAGGAAGGGGCCGAAGACGAACACCGTCTCGTCCGCCGCCGACTCATACGCCATCGTGCCGGAGATCGTGCGCGTGCGCCCTGCCTCCGGCATCCGATCGGTGATCATCGTGACCAGGCGTGAACGTGAGAGCGGTGCGACCTGCGGCGCGGTCGCGCCGATGCCGAATGCGCTCACCAAGACCAGCGCGTCGGCCGTGGAGCTGTAGACGACGGCGGTGAACGTCACGAGCATCGCGCCGTTGGCGATCGCCAGGATCGTCAGCACCACGCGCTGTCCGAACCGATCGGATGCCGCTCCGAGCAGCGGCCCGAAGCAGGCGGTGCCGAGTCCGACTGCGGCGGACGTGAGACCGCCGAGCGAGAGCGACCCCCGCGCGGACACGACGACGGTGAGCACGCCGACGACCATCATGGCGAACGGGAGTCTCGCGATGAACGCGATGAGGAAATAGGGGAATCCGGCGATCCGGAGAAGGCTCGGCTGCGCCGAGGTGTGCGTCTGTGTCATGGCTCTCGCGCGTCCGCGGACGCGGGGTCGGGTGCCGCCGCTGTCCGCCGGGGATGCCGACGTCCGGTAGATACACGGGTGTGCGGCCGTGGTCGAGCACGGCCTCTCCAGGATAGCGCGTTCACCTGCGCGGGGCACGGAGCCCTTTACACCACCTCGCCCCGCCGGCGGAACACCTCTTCGCCACGAGTTCGACCGGGGTAGCGTAGCCTCATGCGCTACCTGTTCAGCACGGGACTCTTCGCCGCCCTCTCCGCCGGGTACTCTCTGCTCCGCGGGTCACGAGAGGTGCCCATCACCTGGCGATCGGTGCTCGCCTGGGTGAGCTGGGGCATCACGCTGGCGCTCGCGATCGGCGCGGTCATCGACACTCGCCGTGACGAGAAGGGTTTCGCGGTCGCCGAGGACTCACCGCTCGCGCACGTGCAGACCAAGCGCGCGAAGAAGTTCGAGAAGGCCGCGCAGAAGGCTCAGAAGGCGACCAAGAAGGCGCGCCTCTGAGCAGCATCCACGACGGTCACAGAGTGAGGATCAGCGCCTCGCCCTGACCGCCGCCGCCGCACAGCCCGACAGCGGCCGTGCCGCTCCCCCGCCGCGCGAGCTCGTGCACCGCGTGCACGACCAGTCGCGCCCCCGATGCGCCGATCGGGTGGCCGATCGCGATTCCCCCTCCGTGGATGTTCACGATCCCGCTGTCGAGTCCGAGCTCGACCTGCGACCGCGCGACGACGGCGCCGAACGCCTCATTGATCTCCACGAAGTCGAGGTCGGCGTGCGAGATGCCCTGCTTCTCGCACGCGCGCTCGATCGCGCGGGCGGGCTGAGCGTGCAGGGAGTTGTCCGGCCCGGCGGTCTGCCCGCTCGCGCCGATGACGCCCAGCACGGTCCATCCCTCCGCCTCGGCGCGCTCCCTCGTCGTCACGACCACGGCGGCGGCGCCGTCGGAGATCTGCGAGGAGTTGCCGGCCGTGATCGAACCGCCCTCGGCGAAAGCCGCGCGCAGACCGCCCAGCGACTCCGCGGTCGTGTCCGGGCGCACCCCCTCGTCGGAGGTGACCTCGACGGACGGTCCTCTGCGCTGCGGCACCTCGACGGGCACGATCTCGGCCTCGAACACTCCCGACGTCTGCGCCGCCGCTGCGCGCTGGTGGGACAGTGCGGCGACGGTGTCCTGCGCCTCGCGTGTGAGCTCGTAGCGGGCGTTGTGGCGCTCGGTCGACGCGCCCATGCTCTCCTTGTCGTAGGCGTCGGTGAGGCCGTCGAAGGCCATGTGGTCGAGCACCTCGACGCTGCCATAGGTCCATCCGTCACGGGACCCCATCAGCAGGTGCGGGGCGCAGGTCATGGACTCCATCCCACCGGCCACCACGACCTCGGCGTCTCCCGTGCGGATCATGCGCGATGCGTCGATCACGGCCGTCAGGCCCGAGAGGCAGACCTTGTTGACGGAGTGGGCGGGCACATCCCAACCGATGCCGGCGCCGATCGCGGCCTGGCGTGCCGCGTTCTGGCCGGATCCGGCCGCGAGCACCTGCCCGACGATGACGGCGTCGACGGCCGCCGGATCGATCCCGCCCTGTGCGAGCGCACCGCGGATGGCGAACGATCCGAGCTGTGGAGCGGTGAACGCCGCGAGCTGTCCTTTGAGCCGCCCCTGCGGCGTCCGGGCCGCCGCGACGATGACGATGTCGGTCATGAGTGCATCCCTTCGGGAACGATGAGTGCGGGTTCGGTCGCCGCGATCACGTCGGCGACGCTGACGCCCGGTGCCGTCTCCACCAGCACGAGGCCGGTATCAGTGACGTCGATCACGGCGAGGTCGGTGATGATCCGATCGACGACGCCACGACCGGTGAGCGGCAGCGAGCAGTCGTTCACGATCTTCGCGGATCCGTCCTTCGCGACGTGCTCCATGAGGACGATCACCTGCGCAGCGCCGTGCACGAGATCCATGGCCCCACCCGGGCCCTTCACCATCTTGCCGGGGATCATCCAGTTCGCGAGATCGCCGGATGCCGAGACCTGCATCGCACCGAGGATCGCGGCATCGATCTTCCCACCGCGGATCATGCCGAAGCTCGTCGCCGAATCGAAGAACGCTGCCCCCGGAAGGACCGTCACGGTCTCCTTGCCTGCGTTGATCAGGTCGGGGTCGACCTCGCTCTCGCGCGGGTACGGTCCGACGCCGAGGATGCCGTTCTCGGACTGCAGCACGACGGTGACACCTTCCGGCACGTAGTTGGGGACGAGCGTTGGCAGCCCGATCCCCAGATTCACGTACGAGCCGTCGGTCAGCTCGGCAGCGGCGCGCGCGGCCATCTGCTCTCTCGTCAGCGGCATGTCAGGCTCCTTCCGCGGCGACGGTGCGCCGTTCGATGCGCTTCGGGATGTCGCTGCCGACCTCCACGATGCGGTGCACATAGACGCCGGGCAGGTGCACCCGATCGGGATCCAGCTCCCCTGGTTCGACGAGCTGCTCGACCTGCGCGATGCAGACCCGGCCGGCCATCGCCGCGAGCGGGTTGAAGTTGCGGGCGGCCTTGTTGAAGATCAGGTTGCCGTGCGGGTCACCGGCCACGGCGTGCACGAGGGCGAAGTCGGTCGTGATGGCCTCTTCGAGCACGAACTCGCGAGGCACGCCGTCGACGTCGAAGGTCCGCACGTCCTTGACAGGAGACGCGACGGCGATCGACCCGTCCGGGTGATAACGCCGCGGGAGTCCTCCCTCCGCCACCTGTGTGCCGACGCCCGTCTGCGTGAAGAAGGCGGCGATGCCCGAACCTCCGGCCCGCAGCTTCTCCGCGAGGGTCCCCTGCGGGGTGAGCTCCAGCTCGAGCTCACCGGAGAGGAACTGCCTCTCGAACTCCTTGTTCTCGCCGACGTACGACGACGTCATCTTACGGATGCGCTGCGCGGCCAGCAGCACGCCGAGACCCCAGTCGTCGACACCGCAGTTGTTGCTGACGATGCTGAGGTCGCGTGTCCCCTGCGCGAGGAGCGCCTCGATCAGAGCGATCGGATTCCCCGAGAGTCCGAAACCGCCGACCGCAATGGTCGATCCATCCGAGATGTCGGCGACGGCCTCGGCCGGCGTCGCCCAATGCTTGTCGATCACGCGAACTCCTTCGATGACGTGTCCTCGTCCAGCATCCTCCGCCGACGAGCTCTGGGGAACCCGACTCTTGCGATGTGGACTGATCCGGCACTAGCGTCCACGATATGGACACCCAGCGCTCGATCCCCGGTGCACAGGCGATCGCGAGAGCGGCTCACCTGCTGCGCCTGGTCACCGCGAGCGGATCCGATGGCGCAGCCCTCCTCGATCTCGCCCGCGCCGCGGATCTGTCGCGACCCACGACGCACCGCCTGCTCAGCGCATTGCGACTCGAAGGCCTGGTCGACCGCGATGTGGACACCGGGCGATGGATGCCGGGGCCCGAGCTCTTCCTCATGGGTTCGGTGGCAGCCGCCCGATACGACGTGACGGCGCTCGCGCGCGACATCGTCCGCTCGCTCGCCGTGACCACCGAGGAGAGCGCGTTCTTCTCTGCCCGCCGCGCCGATGAGACGGTGTGCCTCTTACGCGAAGAGGGTGCCTTCCCCATCCGCTCTTTCGTGCTCAGCGAGGGCGTCCGCTTCCCCCTCGGCGTGGCGAGCGCCGGGCTCGCGATCCTCGCCTTCCTCCCTGACCACGATGTGGATGCCTACCTCGCGCGGCATCCGGAACTGGAGTCGGAATGGGGGCGTCCGCACGGAGGGCCCCCGCTGCGCATCAGACTCGCCGAGACCAAGGAGCGCGGATTCGCGATCAATCCCGGTCTGATCGTCGAAGGCAGCTGGGGGCTGGGAGCCGCGGTCTTCGATCGCGCCGGGCGACCGGAGTGGGCACTGAGTCTCACCGGCGTCGCCTTCCGTTTCGGCCCCGATCGGATCGCGGATCTCGGACGCACCCTGCTCGCGCATGCACATCAGCTCTCAGCGAGGATCGCGAACGCACGACGGTGACGGATTACATACCGCAGGATATATACTTTTTGGTATGAATCGCGTGGATGTCATCCCCTCGCTCGTGCTCTCCGGCTACGCGCTCGGTCGCATCGCCGCTCAAGACGCCGGCAACGACGCGCCTGCGGCGCAGTGGCGGGTGCTGAGTCTGCTCGAGCAGAGGGGAGGCAGACGTGTCGGCGAGCTCGCCGCCGCATCCCGCACCACACAGCCGGGCATGACCCGGCTCCTCGGCGGGCTGGAGGGCGACGGCCTCGTGCGCCGCTCCCCCGACCCCGCGGATTCCCGGGCGACCGTCGTCGACATCACCGCAGAGGGATCAACGGCGCTGCGCGCGTGGCGCGAGCAGTTCCGCGACATCCTCGCTCCGCGCTTCGCCGGACTCGATGACGACGACTGGAGCGCCCTCACGCGTGCCGCAGAGATCCTCGCCGCGCACACCACCGCAGAATCGACAGGAGCAGTACGTTGAACACCCCCGCACCGTCCGTGTGGAGGCAGCCGGCCCAGGTCTGGGCCGTCGCCTTCGCGTGTGTCGTCGCCTTCATGGGCATCGGTCTCGTGGACCCGATCCTCCCCGCGATCGCCGAGTCTCTCGAGGCGAGCCCTGTGCAGACCGAACTGCTGTTCACGAGCTATCTGGCCGTCACTGGCCTCGCCATGCTCGTGACCAGCTGGATCTCCAGCCGCATCGGAGCGAAGAGGACGCTGCTGATCGGACTGGCGTTCATCGTCGTGTTCGCGCTCCTGTGCGCGATCAGCGGCAGCGTCGACGCCGTCATCGGCTTCCGCGCGGGGTGGGGACTCGGGAACGCCCTGTTCATCTCCACCGCGCTCGCGACCATCGTCGGCGCGGCATCCGGTGGCAGCGGAGCCGCGATCGTGCTGTACGAGGCCGCGCTCGGCCTCGGCATCGCGGTCGGACCGCTGCTGGGAGGGCTGTTGGGCGAGCAGAGCTGGCGGGCCCCGTTCTTCGGAGTCGTCGTGCTCATGGCCATCGCGTTCGTCGCGATCCTCGTCCTCCTCAAAGGCGTCGACGAGAAGCGTCAGCCGATCCCTTTCTCGGCTCCGTTCAAGGCCCTCGGTCGCCCTGCACTCGCAGTGCTCGCCGTCACCGCGCTGTTCTACAACATCGGCTTCTTCGTGCTGCTCGCGTTCTCGCCGTTCCCGCTCGGCTTCGGCGCCATGGGCATCGGCTTCACGTTCTTCGGCTGGGGAGTCGCGCTCGCGATCACGAGCGTCTGGGTCGCACCGCTCCTGATGCGGCGGATGCGGCGCACGACGGTGATCCTCACCGTGCTGCCGCTGCTCGCTGTGGATCTCGTCGTCGGCGGCCTCCTGGTGGCCTCCCCGACCGCTCTCGTCGTGTGCATCATCATCGGCGGCCTGCTGTTGGGCGTCATGAACACGGTCCTCACCGAGGCCGTGATGGAGGCCACCGATCTGCCCCGCTCCGTCGCATCGTCCGCGTACTCGGCGGTTCGGTTCCTCGGCGGCGCGATGGCGCCCCCGATCGCCGCCGCCCTGTGGCACGCGTTCGATGCGACGGTGCCGTATCTGTTCGCCGCGGCATCCGTGCTCCTCGCGGCGCTGACCGTCCTGCTCGGGCGGCGGACTCTCGCACACATCGACGACCACGCCGCTGACCCCGTGACCGAGGACGCGGAGGCCATGGCGCTCGGCGACGCGAGCTGAGCCTGGCATAGGCTCCGGAGAATGACCGAGCAGCGCATCGAGGACCTCACCATCGGTGGCGAGAGGACGCTCGAGCACATCGATCACGATGCGCTCGAGCGGTTCTGCTTTCCGGACGGGCAGGGTTTCCCGCCGTCGTATGCGGCCTTCGTCCGGCACCTGGGCTGGGCACGATTGTTCGGACTCTGGCTGATCTACCCGCCCGTTCTGCCCGGTCATGCCGACGGGCTGCTCGGGCGCGGTCGCTCACTCACCGCACGGTTCGCCGAGGAGTATCGCGAGGGCGAAGCAGAGGGGTTCGACTGGATCGTGGAACCCGATGGCGATTGGCGCCGCACACAGAGCCTCCAGGTGTTCGGGTGGAGTGAGAACGGCGACGTCCTGCTCTGGGACACGTCCGCACGGGATGAGGCCGGTGAGTTCCCGATCTGGGAATCCGCGCGCATGCAGTCGCTCCACCGCCGCGGCTCGAATCTGATCGAGGTGCTCCCTGGCCTTCGCATGCGCGCAGGCTCGCTCACCATGGATCACGACGCGCAGCCGTTGACCTCCTCCCTGCTCTAAGGGCCCGGCCGCTACTGGCACCTTCGATATCGTGGGGGCGTGACCAGCGCCGCAGACCTCCCCGAACGCAGCAGACTCGTCCAGCAGAGCCTCGACGAGGTCGGCATCCGCTCCGAGATCACGGTGCTGCCCGACTCCGCGCGCACCGCGCCGGAGGCCGCCGCCGCGATCGGCTGCGCGGTGAGCGCGATCGCGAACAGTCTCGTCCTCGTCGCCGATGGCGAGCCCGTTCTCGTGATGACGAGCGGTGGGCACCGCGCGGATCTCGAGGTCGTCGCGCGGAGCATCGGCGCGGATGCCGTGCAGATGGCACCCGCACGGGTCGTGCGCGAGGCTACAGGTCAGGCGATCGGCGGCGTCGCGCCCGCTGGCCACCCCGCGTCGCTGCGCAGCTTCGTCGACGAGAGTCTCGCGGATCATGCCGTGGTGTGGGCGGCTGCCGGTCACCCGCACACCGTGATGCCCCTGACCTTCGAGGAGCTCGTGCGGCTCACCGGCGGACAGGTCATCCGCGTGGTGTGACTCTCGTGAGCACGCCTCGCGCTCTGGTCCACGACCGAAAACAAGGAGGAGAGCCCATGATCCTGAAAATCCTTCTCGGCATCGTCTCGCTCACGATTTTCGTCTCGACGCTCATCGGCTACGCGTCCCCGCTCTCGGCCAGAGCATGGATCCACACCGGCTCGAGCGCCGAGGACGTCGAGTACGCCCCCATCGACTGCTCATCGCTTGCGGAGACCGCAGCCGGCCGCCTCGATGACGGCGCGGCCGGCGATTCTGCCGACTACCTCGCCGACAACTCCGCGATCCTCGCCACGTGCTCGACGGTGCGTCAGGCGCAGACCGCCTGGATCACGATCCCCGTGCTCCCCGGCGCGGTCGCGGGCGTCGCCGCGATCCTGCTGCCGCGTCGACGTCGAGCAGCGTGACGCGGGAACGCGAGGTCAGCGAATCGCATCCGATGCGCCCGATCTACCGCGCCTGAACGACGAGACCCCCGCCCGGCACGCAGCCGGACGGGGGCCATGATCGCTCTGACGCCACGGTCTCCCCAGACCCGCGTCCCCATCGTCGCCGCTTCGGCGGCGGCTCGTAGAACGAACCGGCCTAACGTACAAGAAGCTTCCTACCCAGCGGTGGCCGGGTGGGGTGCTAACTCCTGAACGGAGTGGGCGTCAGGTGAGGTCTCGGCGTTCTTCTCGGCGACTCCGCAGGGCTGAGGTGTCGCTCGGAAGACGACGAGTAGGCGACGGCTGGTCTCCGGGCCATCACGCGAGAGACATAGCAGCGACTGGGCGTTAACGCAGAAAAGCCCCGGTAGATGGCGAGATCTACCGGGGCTTGTCCGTGCACCCCCAGGGACTTGAACCCTGAACCCACTGATTAAGAGTCAGTTGCTCTGCCGATTGAGCTAGAGGTGCGTGGCCCGGGATGAGAACCCCGGCCGAGGAATTACATTACCAGCGGATGGCGCGCATACGAAATCGAGCCGCGCGGGCGACGTCCCGCGCGTGTCGCGCGTCTCCGCCTCACGGGGTGCACAGCCGCGACGGCTATCCTGAGGGCGTGATCGCCTCCCCCAGCGCCGCCCCGCTCTCCGCCGACCTCGAGCTCGCCCTCCGCCTCGCGGATGCCGCTGACGCCCAGTCACTCCCCCGCTTCGACAGCGCAGATCTGGAGATCTCGACCAAGGCGGACCGCTCGCACGTCACCGACGCCGACCTCGCCACCGAGCGAGCGATCCGCGCGCTGCTGGCCGAGGAACGTCCCGGTGATGGCATCTTCGGCGAGGAGTACGGCGCCGAGGGAGACACCCATCGTCAGTGGATCATCGACCCGATCGACGGCACCGCCAACTTCCTCCGGGGCGTGCCGCTCTGGGGCACGATGATCTCGCTCGCGATCGACGGCATTCCTCAGGTGGGCGTCGTGAGCATGCCCGCGCTCGGACGGCGCTGGTGGGCATCGACCGGCAGCGGAGCATGGACCGCGACGGATGCCGGTCCGCGCCGGCTCTCGACGTCGCAGGTCGATTCGCTCGACGACGCCAGCGTGAGCTTCCAGAGCATCGGACAGTGGGCCGACGTCGGCCGCAGCGCACAACTGCTGCGACTCGCCGACCGGGTATGGCGCGATCGCGCCTACGGCGACGTCTACGCGTACATGCTTCTGGCCGAGGGACGTCTGGAGATGGTCGCGGAGTTCGACGTCAAGGAGTACGACATCGCCGCCGCCGTGTCGATCGTCCGCGAGGCCGGCGGTCGCTTCACCGCCTTCGACGGCGCCGAGACGATCTCGGCGCGGTCGACACTCGCAACCAACGGCATCCTGCACGACGCGTTCCTCGACCTCCTGCGCGACTGACACCGACTGGGGCCAGCCATGAATTTCCGCTTCGCTTCGACCGCAGCCTCTGTGATCCTCCTCACCGCGACGCTGGTGGCGTGCTCCGGATCCCCCGAAGGCGCGCCGACATCCGGCGCGGAGCGGCCGAGTGCCGGTGCGACGTCACAGCCTTCCGGGCAGGACTCCGGCGAACCGACGTGCGAGACGATCGTCTCCGAGGGCACCGTGGCGGGACTCACCGACGCGGGGTGGACCGCGGAGCGCAAGGACTTCGTGATCGGCACCGTGGCACTGCCCGACGGGATGCTGTGCTTCTGGGCCGACTACTCGCAGGCCAGCGACCACGGTCAGCTCTACGGCTGGTCCGAGATCTCGAGCAGCGACGCCGAATCGGCGCAGGGCGCCCTCGCGGAGGCGGGCTGGATCCGAGAGGATGCTCCCGAGGGGAGCTACTTCACCGAGAACCCCGAGTTCGCGCTGAACGTGGACGACGAGGGCTACGGGATGACCTACCTGTTCGGCGACGGCTGGGTGAAGCTCGCCGACACGAAGCAGAGTCTCATCCTCGTCGACTGGGCCGAATAACGACCGATCTTCCGGATCACGGAGCCTGGTTCTGCGACAGGACACGCATAGGTGGCGCGATATCGTGGAGGCGACAACAATTCCGCGCGATGATCGCGCGGGCCAGCCACACAGGCGAGCCAGCAGCCACACAGAGGTGACCGAGATGACCCAGACCGTTCAGCGCGTCCAGACCACGCAGGATCGCCCATGGGAGTCCGTCGCGCACATCGACGTCGAGAGCGGCACCGGCGGCTCCTCCTCCATGCCCGACGTCATCATCAGCGGCGATGGCACCCAGCAACCGATCGAGGGCTTCGGCGCCTGCTTCAACGAGCTCGGCTGGACGTCGCTGTCGGTTCTGCCCGAAGCCGTACGCGTCGGCATCCTGGAGGAGCTCTTCGCACCGGGAATCGGGGCGAACCTGTCGCTCTGCCGGATGCCGATCGGTGCGAACGACTTCTCACGCGATTGGTACTCGTACGACGAGACCCCCGGCGACGTGGGGCTGGACGATTTCTCGATCGCGAACGATCACGAGACGCTGATCCCCTTCATCCGTGCGGCGCGGGCTCAGAGGCCGGATCTGCGCCTGTGGGCGTCGCCGTGGAGTCCGCCGACCTGGATGAAGACGAACGGCCATTACGCAGGGTCTCAGCCGAGTGCCTTCCACGGCATCGAGAACGGTCTGCGCGACGACCAGGTCGGTCACGAGGGCACCGACATGTTCCGCACCGACGATGAGCACCTCTCGGCGTACGCGGCGTACTTCGGCAAGTTCATCGACGCCTATCGCGCTGAGGGCATCGACATCGGCATGGTCATGCCGCAGAACGAATACAACTCGGCACAGGTCTTCCCGAGCTGCACCTGGACTCCCGACGGCTTCCGCCGGTTCCTCCGTCACCTCGGTCCCGAGATGCGCCAGCGTGGCGTCGAGATCTTCCTCGGCACGCTCGAGCGCGCCGACGACCGCCTGATCGGCGACGTGCTCGACGACGAGGATGCGGCCGCGTTCGTGGACGGTGCGGGCCTGCAATGGGCCGGCAGCCGCGCGGTCTCCGGCCTGCACCGGCTCCACCCGGACCTGCGGATCTACCAGACCGAGCAGGAGTGCGGCGACGGTCGCAACGACTGGCGGCATGCTCGCCACGCGTGGAACATCATGAAGACGTTCTTCAGGAACGGCGCGAACGCCTACATGTACTGGAACATCTCCCTGCTCGAGGGCGGCGTCAGCCGCTGGGGCTGGGCGCAGAACTCGCTCGTCGTGGTCGATCCCGAGACCGCGACGCACCGCTTCACGCATGAGTATCACCTGCTCAAGCACGTCAGCGCATTCGTGCAGCCCGGCGCCCACCACCTCGACACGCTGAGCTGGACCGGGTACGAGAATCAGCTCGCCTTCCGCAACCCTGATGGCAGCACGGTCATCGTGATCCAGAACGACCTCGGCGAAGACGACACGATGCAGATCATGGTCGACGGCCGTGTGTTCCGTCCGACCCTGCCCGCCGACTCCTTCACGACGTTCGTCATCCCCGCGGCGTGAGCCCGTCCCCGCCGTCGCGCCTTCTTTCGCACAATCCCCGGGGGCGCGCTCCGAGCCCCGCCGGATAACGGATCGAAGGTGCGACTTTTCACGAATCCTGAATCAACGGTGCGCCCGCCGAGGGCTGGGGTCCCACAGAACGACGGACGCACCTTCTCACGTGTGGAGGTCTGAAGGGCCCTCACGCAGCGGGGTGCCCGCTATGCAAGAGCCCCCCGAGTAGAGCGACATCAACGGTTCCCCCAGAGTCCCGGATCTGCACTCTACTTCGAACCATACGCCTGATCGTGCGAAAGCATCACCCCCATCAGTGATCGATCTCGTGTTCGTCGCCGCGCAGCGCGCAGAGTGTGCGCACAGGCCGGGATGGCAGAGAAAAACCCCCGGGTTCCACACTCTCGTGGGGAACCCGGGGGTCGATCTTGCGACAGCGACCTGGTGGAGCTGGGGGGAATCGAACTCTGCCCGAACCTCCGCCCTCAGGCTCCGCCCGCGTAATCATGCGGGGAGACAGGGGGTTACGGAGGGGCAGGGAGTGGGTCGAGTAGGGCAAGGCGTGCCCATTTTGTGCCCACGATTGAGGCCGCCTGGACGCTACTTCCAGTTGCTCGCGAGGCGGTCCCCGTCGGCATCCCAGAGGTAGAGCTCATAGTCGGTCTTGATGGTGTCGAGGTTGGGCTGCTTGTCGAGGTAGTCCCCTGTGGGCACGTACGACGAGATCATCAGTAGCGTGACCGTGTCGTGCGAAGGGTCAGCGTAGATCGCCCGCGCAATCGAGTTGCCCGCTTCGATGAGCGTGTCACGGTCAACTCCGGAGCTGCAGATCCTCGCGACGACCTCGACGCGGCCCGGATCGTCCGTGGACCCGATGATCTGGAAGCCGGGGTTGAGGACGACGCCGGCGGGCATCACCGCGGTGGCTCCAGCGAGTCCGACAGGGCTCGTGTCTGACGGGGTGCTCGGGACGTAGTCGGTGCACTCCTTCGGGACGGTGGCAGCCTCGGGGGTCGGTGTCGGCGTGGGCGTGGGCGTCGACAGCTCCACCGTCGCGGTCGTTGTCGAGGTGGGCGACGGCGTCGCGGCATCCGTCGACGGCGCCGAGCACGAGGTGAGCGTGAGGATTGCCAGGGCGGCGACGGCCGCTGAGACAGAAGTTCGCATGCCTCACGGTACCGCGAGCACCGGAACGCGCATCGTCCGGGCCTCCCGGCGTCGTGCCCTCAGGTCCGCGCGCTCTCTCACCCGCCGGGCAGTGAACGGATCCGCTGCGATCCCCTCGAGCGAACGGGCCGCGCGATCGAGCAAGGCGTAATACCGCACTGGCGTGATGCCGAGCTCTCGGCGGATGCGCTCGTCGCGGTCAGGCGTGGACATCGGGTAGGTGGCCTCGAAGGCCAGGAGTTCTGCTGGCGTCATGGCACCTACCCTGGCGACGGCCACCGACATACGCTGTGCGGATGGACGCTGAGACTCAGCCGCACTGCCCGAACTGCGGGACGGTGATGCGTGAGCACGCGCGCGGGTTCCGCTGCGGCGGATGCGGGCACGTCATCGACATCAGCGACGAGCTCGCGACCGTCGTGGTCCCACCGGAGTTCGACGGTCCCGGCATCCACGGTGGTTGATGTCCCTGCTCCGGCGTAGGCTCATCGTCTCGGCCGGAGAAAGCGAGCCCGGCCATGCCCAAACCGAAACACCTGCACCCCGACACGTTGCTGAGCATCCGCCTCTCCGCGACGATGTCCCGCAACCGGTATACGTCTGACCCCGGCCCTGTGATCGACGAGCTCCGGCAGATCGCCGGCGACCGCCTCGACATCCTCGCCGACGAGGTGGGCACGTGGATCGGGTACTTCGAGGACGACCACACCCGCACCCTCACGACCGCACTGCGTGCCCTCCCCCTCGACATGGACGACGCGATCGCGCTCGGCCAGCGCCGACGCCACGAGCCACCCCCGTCGACAGTCGGGTTCCGCGATCCGACCCTAGGCTGAACAGCATGTACATCGGCATGATCCGCCCCATCGGCTCCTACACGGTCGAGGTGACCGGCACCACTCTCGAAGACGTCCAGGAACAGCTTGAGCAGCAGCGGAAGCCCGGCTACGAGCTCACCGTCGCACCCGCCGAGATGATCAAGGGTGCCGCGCTGATCAAGACCACCGGCACATTCAGCCGGCGCGACGAGGTCACCGAGATCGAGGCCGACACCATCGACGGCGTGCGAGAGCTCGTGCCCGACGGATGGCAGCTGCTCTCCGTGCGGGAAGCCTGAACCCGAAACGACGAAAGACCCCCACCCTGCCCGAAGGCTAGGTGGGGATCAGAAGCTACGACCTAACGAACCGAGAACTGGTTCTCAAGCGATGGGTCCTCTTGGGCACCGAAGGAAACGGTCATCCCTTTGCCCCCCTTTACCGTCGCCGTAAAGGTGTAGTCACCAGGCCCGGGGATAGCGAGCGCCCGCGCATCGATCGCGAACGAAGTCGACGTGTAGGCATTGCGAGGCATCTCGGGAGATGCCTCGGCAACACCTTCGAGTTCGAACTCACTCAGCGGCTGCGGCTCGCCGTCCTTTCGCAGCACAACCTTCAGCCCGATATCGGCAGATCCGCGATGACTGATCGTCAGAGCGATGTCGCAGACGAGAGGTGCAGGGTAGCTCGGGCGACGAATGTAGGTCAATCCTCCACCGATGACGTTGATCAGCCCTTCCCGCACGGTGGCAGCGTCACAGAGAATGAGCGAAGAGACATGCATTCAACTCGCCCCGTTCTGGGTCTGTCGCAAGGAAACCGAAGAAGAAGCTCCTCGCGAAGTCGTCAACCGGGCACGCTGCGTTCGTGCAGCAGAGGTGGCAGTGGCCCACCCGTTCTTATTGAGTCCGAACCTGAGGCCCTGGCCCTGGTCCCGGCGAACAGACTTCCAGTCGACCTGCAGGAAGGCGATCCCGAGATCCTCACGAATGGAAGACACGCGGGCGGGAGCGCAAAGCTTGTCTTCTGGTTCGATGGCTTCGACCATGAACCCCTTCTTTAGAGTTCCCCCGCTGACGTCAGACAGGAAGACTACAGTCTCGCCATCCTCGTCGACCGAGTTGAGATCGATCACGACTCGTGCGGTAGGCATGTGCTTCTACCTCTCCTTGAATGCGGGGTTGTTCCGCCGCCGGTCTTGAAACTCTTCGGCCAGACTATCGAGATCCGGCTCGATCGCCAGGTCCGATCCTCCGACCAGATAGTGCTTCTCGGGCGGGACCGCTTCATGCAAAGCGTAGCCCCGTTCCCTGAGCCTAGTCTCGGTGGTCACGGTCATCCGATCTCCACCCGCAACGTTGTGAGTGATCTCGCTGCATAGCCGGTCCGCAGCTGAGTCCATGTCTTCGTCATCACGTATGACATCTCCGAACACTGAGACCCCGTACTTCACGGGACGAGCCTTCGCGAGGTCTCCGAGCGCTTGCTTTCGCACTGAGTTTCGTAGGCTTTCGACGCCGAACGGATTGAAGCGGATTACTACCCGCTCAAACCCCTCCGACACAGACACGAGCAACACCATACCCAATAAACGAGACCCCCACCCTGCCTAAGCGAGGTGGGGGTCAATGTTGTTCAGGGCCGGATTACCAGTTGTACGGTGCGAATGAGATGGCTTCCATCCTCAGCCCGCGCCCAGTCGTCCCGACCGTCACATGGCCACCGGCTTTGGTGCTGCGCGCGGTCACGTCGCCGATGTTCTGGATGTGCGCTGTGAGGCCCATGTTGTACCCCGGGGTCCACGCCTCGACCGCTTCGATCGCGAGACTGCGGCCTTCGGTCCCGACCGTGATCTGCCGGTTCGACGTCGATGTGCACTTCGCCGCCTGCCATCCGATTGTCGCGACGTGCACTCGCAAGCACATGGGTTTGTCACCTGATTGGTAGATGCGGATCCCTTCCAGGCGCAGGCCGAGGCCTTTGGACCCGGCCATCGTCGTCCATCCGTAGTCCTGGATGTGCGTCCAGATCTTGAAGGTGCCGGTGTTCTGCATCGGGACCATGCCGCCCATCGGCGCATCCGGAAGCGACGGCGATGGGAGCGGTTCGGGCTCGGTCGACGCGGACGCCGCACCCGTCCCTGCCAGCGCCGACAGGGCGATCCCCAGTCCCGCTACTGCCGCGCCGACGCGCATCCGCCACGTCCGCCCTGACGCGCGCGACTCACTGCTTCTTGCCATTCTGAAACCCCCAATGGTTCGTTGTGCCGCTCAAGCTAGCGAACGGTGCAAGAGGGCCGATGTAGGTACTTTGGGGGACACACGTCCGAACCCGCATGATCGCGGCTATCGGTGACCCATCAGGGGGTCATGGAGGGGTCAACGACGAAGCCCCCCTCACCCGGCCCGCAGGCAAGGTGAGGGGGTAGGTCGTATCTTGGGGGGACTCACTCGATCCGGTGCGCGTTCGCGATCTGGGTGGCCTGCGTGGCGTTGACGTCTTGGCGGAGGCTGCGGCGGTCGCGGCGCAGCTCGCCCGACCCGACCGTCTGCACGCGTTCGGTGACACCGGACGGCTTCCAGAAGCCGAGGTGCGTGGCGATCGCGATGATCCACGCCGCGAGACCCGTGAGGAGCGCAGTGATGATGTCGAACGGGGCGCCAGCGAGGACCGCGGCGAGCAGCGCAGACACGAGGCCGGAAGCGAGGCTGATCGTGGCGAGCAGCACCGCCTTGAGGGTGCTCGCGGTGACCTTCGTGGTCACGAGGCCAACGAGCACGGGGAAGACGACAGCGAGCAGCAGGTTCAGCAGCTGCGGCACGTCGAGGTTGACGATGATGTCGGTCATGAGGGGTTCTCCTTCTGCCGCCTAGTGCGGCGGTCTGTGGTTTCGATCGCGTCCCACTGCTCGCGTTCGGACTGACGGATCTGACCGATCTCTTGCCGGATGCCGAGGATGTCGCGGCTCTGGAAGCGCTGCGTCTCCTCGATGCCTGTCATGCGGGTCGCGGTGGCCTTCACGATCTGTAGGACTTCGTCGATGTCGTCGCGGAGGTTCTTCTGCGTGTGGGAGTTCACGACGTGCTCCGCAGTCTCCGAAGTGTTCTTCCCGACCGCGTTGAGCTTCGGAACGATGAGCGCCCCGAGACTGCCGAGCAAGGCGATCAGCGCGAGCATGATCTGGTTCGGATCGATCTCCCGCCCCGATCGAAGCGATGCGACCAGCGCGACCCCGACGATCGCGACGGCGATCCCGCCCCCAATCGCTGCGACCACCCACCAGACCCGAGCTATCCGGTTGGAATGCTGGGTCTGGTGGGTGCCGGTCGTGGTGGGTGGCGGGGTCATGCCGTCGCCGACTCGATGCCCTTCGCCGTCGCAAGAACGTCAGCGATGGTCTTCGACTGTGCTGCCTGCGTGTCGCGGATCGCGATGCCTTCAGCAGCGAGACGTGACCAGTACTTGCCGCCGGAGAGCGGCCCGGTGCCGTTGAGCACGGCGTCGACCGCGTCCCAGTGCACGCCAGCGAAGTTCAGCTCCGCGGTCAGGCCGTCGTTGCCGACGTCCTTCGCCTTGCCGTGCACCTTCTCGAGCAGCGCGAGCGTCGCAGGGTTGGGCACGTGGCAGACGGCTTCCCGGCCGATGCCGAAGACGTGCTGGCCGTTCCATCGGATGAGTTGCATATCGTCCTCCTCGGACAGATCAGGTGCGGTTGCGACGGGCGTCGCCTGGGTGAAAGCGGGGATGACCCAGCCGTCGTTGAAGTCGCCGATGTGCCACCGCTCGGACGGCGACACGAAGTCCGTGCGGAATCCGGCCTCGTTCGCGAGGTCGCGGAAGTTCGCCCAGGGCACGGCCTGCCAGTTGTCGACGTCGATCGCGAAGACCACAGCGCCGCCGACGACACCGCCGTGCGTGGAGTACCCGACCGCCGCGGCGCGTGACCCGAGAGCCTTCTTGTATGCGGCCTGCGCTGCTCGGGGGCGGTAGGCGTTCCATCCGCCGAGCCCGTCCCGGTCAGGGGTGATTCGGAAGGTGACGCCGAACCGCTTCTGCCCCTCGGCGACGAACCACAGCCAACGCGCGGCGGTGCCGGGCGGGAGGTAGTGATTCGCGCCGAGGTGGACGAGCTTGTCGAGAGGGATCTCGCCGTTCTTGTAGCTCATCCGACCGGCTGCACTTTCACGTAGCCGCCGAGGAACGTGCCCGCGGAAGCGTTGAACTGGAACCCGTCGAATATGGTGGAGTCAGCAGAGCCAAGCCACGCGCGCTCCTGCGAGAACGCAAGCCCAGGGGCACGTGATGCGTCCGCAGAGAACGACTTGATGCCGGTGGTCGCGGGGTTACGGATGATCCACTCCCCCGACAGGTTCGACCCAGTAATTCCCGAACCTGACCATGCGTTCGAACCGCTCGAACTCGACGCTGTAACCGTTGCACCGTTCGCGACGAGCCGTTCCGAATGATGGTTAGCCGCCGTATGTGGCGCACCAGCAGCAACCAGGTTCACACCAAGACCGCCCGTGTCCGTGGACACCGACAGCCAGAAGTTGATCCGATAGATGCGGAACCGGGACGAGAACACGTTGTTCACACGGACGGTCGTCCCGCCGGAGGTCGGCACGATGCCGCCGAACGAGTCCACCGTGCCGCCGACGACGCTGCCCGGGCGGAGCTCTGGTTCGACGACCAGCACCCAGGCGAGGGCGTTGTCGCAGCGGTAGATGCTGCCTGTGTCCGTCTCGACCCACAGCATGCCCGCGCGACGCTTCCCGGACACGAGCGCCTGCCGCTGTGCGGACGTGCCGCGGCGGACGTTCGCGAACTCGTCAGCGAAATCGACGGCCGCTTGCAGGTCCAGCGGCAGGTTGAATGCGTCGGTGTAGACGGGCTTGCCATATGCGTTCAGGGTGTTGCCCATCAGGACCTCCAAGAGATGCGGAGCGCGCCCGAGAGGGCGTTCTGCGCGCGTGATGCGAACTTGTTAAAACCGCCGTGGCTGAGACCGACCCCGAGACGAGAGCCGCCCTGTTTCAGGGCGTTGAACCATGCCTGGGCGTTCGGCGGGGTCTGCCAGTCACTGCCCGGAGTCCAGGCGGTGACGTCGGTGAACGACAGCTGTCCGTTCTTCTCGGCCAGCGGGTGCAGACCGAAGTTCGGGGCGGACCCGTACCGCGATGCCCAGGCGACGAAGAACTCGAGCGACACGAGGGTCGCCGACGCGGGGATGGTGTCTCGGATCTGCGTGCCGTAGAACCAGCCCCCGAAAGTGGAGTCCGACGCCCAAGGTTGCGGCTGCCAGTAGTTCGACGAGCCGTTGTTGTGCGAACCGGTATCGATCGGGCTGAACACCGCCGACCGCACCGCTGGCGGGATTGGGTCCGGCGGCGGCGGTGGCGGGGGCGGATCCTGACCGGAGAATGGTCCGATCACGAATGGCACCTCGGACCAGCTGATCCCGACCTGTTGCCCTGACGTCGGCGCCGTGGGTGACACGTACCGCATCTGGTAGGTGCCGGTGCTGGTCTGTACAGTGCAGATCCCGTTCGAGACGGTCATGATCGTGCCGACGCCCGGAAGCGGCCGGGCGGGGAACATCAGGTGCCGTGCCCCGATCGAGATGATCCGCACGGTCTCTCCAGCGGCCGGGATGAACCCGGCACCGAACTCGGCGGTGAACCGGCTCGACATCATCTCCACGAGCGCGTCACCGGTGGAGGTGAGCTGAATGAACGTCGCCTTGCGAACGAGCACCGGGTCACGTGCGTCGAGACCCTGCAGGATGACGTCGGCTTCCTCGTTCACTCGGTCACCTCCACCTGCAAGGTCGTCGTCGCGCCCCCTGGGTGCGACACAGCCGTGATCCGGACGATGGACTCTTCGCCCTGCCGGGTCGGGTCGACGAGCACGTTCACGTCGCCGACCTCGTGCAGCGGGTTGAACGGGATCTCGATCGTGCGAGTGATCGCGCGCATCCGCGACACCTTCGGCAGCAGCTCGTCCGCGTAGTTCTGGCACTGCTGCTGTGTCGTCAGGAAGTCGGATCGGTAGGGGTACGTGTTCCCACCGAACGGCGACCGTGACCCGTCGGCGTTGCGGGTGCGGAGCAGCCCGTCCGTGATTTCCGCGACCGCGATCAGCGGCGGCCCCGACGTGTCCGGGTTCTTCCCCTCGACGACGACACGGTTGTAGACGTTCTCCGACCGCATCTCCGACGACACATCGAGCACCCGCTCGATGCGTCCGACCGGGTCCGTCCAGTCCTTCGGCAGAGCCGTCAGCGCGCCCGCAGGGGTGAGCGACGGCCATGCGTTCGACGGGCTGAACACCGACTCGAGCGCGTTCAGCCGGTCGTCCTCGTAGGCGAGGTTCGTCGGCAGCACCCGGTCCGGGATCGACTTGAACACCGGCAGTCCTGTGAGGCGCTGCGCCTCATCCCACATCGACGTGGACTGCGGCGACGTCGGGAACGCGAACGAGTCGCGCGCGATCCGGAGGAAGTAGTCCGCCAGGTCGAGCGATACCCGGGACTCGGCGACGACGGGGATGCCGCCGTGCGGATGCTGGATTGCGTACTCGACGCTCGCCGGCACCGAGTCGAGGACGAACCGCCCCATCGACACTCGCTCTTCGAACTCGCCCGTCGAGACGATCACGTCGACCTGCAGCTCAGCCCCGAACGGGGAGAACAGATCGCCGATCTCTCGCGGCACGATCGACTGCCCGAAGATGTCGTCCCAGAGGATCTCGCACGTGCCCTTGCCCTCGATCTGAGAGCTCCGGCTCCACGAGAACTTCGGCTCCAGCACCTTCAGGTTCTGAGCTCGAGGCGAGTTGTCGTACAGCAGGTCCGCCGCCCAGAAGACGTCGTAGTCCCCGTACTCCAGCACTTCGAGCAGCTGTTCCGAGGCGTTACGCATCCGCAGCTCCGATCAGCGAGGTGTCGCGCTTCACGTCCGAGTAGGTCGCGTAACGGGCCTTGACCGCCGAGTAGGTGGAGTAGAAGACCTTCACGTCCGAGTAGGTCAGCGCCACTCCCGCGATGCCCGGTGCCGGCGGCGTCACCTCGGTGACGACGGCGGTGAACCGGACAGCGCCCGTCCACCAGGAGTCGTCGAGCTCGCGTAGGGAGCCGACGCGGCAGAACAGGATCCGTGGAAGTCTCTGGCCCGGAGGCGTGCGCACGAGCCAGATTGGGAGCTGCCGGGTGTCGTATGTGCCGAGCGTCGCCTGCAGCATGTCTGCATCGGCGCCGCTCGCGACCTTCAACGCGAGCGCTACGTCCCGCAGGCCACGCCGAGGGCCGAGGCCCACGAGCCCAGGAAGCGACTGCCCCTGCGGGTAGACGAGCTCCCCGGGAGTCTCTCGGATCAGCTCTCGGGCGGTGCCTGCGAGGCGGGTGACGCGGACGGCGAGACGTGTGTCCAGCGGCTGCTGGATCACTACCCCGTCGAACGCGACGACGACCGACCCGAGCGGCCACGACCCGACGACGACGCCGCCAGCGTCGCGGCCGATCAGGGTGTATACGTTCGGCACGCCGAATGCCGGCTCGGGGTCGAGCACGACGACGGGCGAGCCGCTGGGCATCCGCTGACCACCGCGGACATCCATCGTTCGCCCGTCCGCCGTGCGCGTGAGGGAGACGGTCACCGACCCCGCGGGGAACTCCGACACCGGCACGTCGATGAGGACGCGCGGCACCGGATCCATGTCCGTGAACGGGGTGAGGGTGCTCATCCGTCAGACCTCCTCCGAGACCGAATGTCACGAGCGACCGTCCGCCCGCGTTCTTCAGCGACCGCACCCGCGTGGGCACGGACGTAGGCCGACAGGCGCGACCCGTCCTCCAAGACGAGCTCGAATCGCAGCCCGTCCGGGAGGGTCGGACTCGACACGACGATCGGAGCGGCGGCCTGCGTCGCGGTCGACGACACGGCAGGGACCGCCGGCATCCGCCATGTGGCGTCATCGATTGACACCGGCCCTCCGTCGGCGAGCCTGAGTCCCTGACGGATCGCCTGACGGATCCGATAGATGCCCGCATGACCGCCAGCCATCGCGACCTCGTCAGCGGGCAGCATGTGCTCACCGTTCGACGCCATGATCGGGATCACGTCGTCACGAGGCCCACCGGGACCCCAGATCGGACCGCCGTATGCACGGCCGGTCGCGGTCTGGATGCCCTGGATCGCGATGCTGATGACCTTCTGCGAGTTCTGCCGAACGAACTCGTTCACCGCGGCCTGGGCAGGCCCCGTGCTCGCGACGATCACGAAAGACCCGTCCGGCATCTGCACGACCTTCTGCGTGAGATTGTCGACAACCGCGGCCTGAGCCTCCGCGTTCGACGCATATCGGGTGTACGCATCCGTCGGAGTCTTCAGCACCGTGTTGATCAGCGACTGCGCCTGCTCCTGCGTGAGACCCATCGCCGTCAGCTGGTTCATCAACGCGGCCGACGTGGTGTCGTACCGGCCCTGAAGGTTCTCCTGAGACTCCCCGGCGAGAACTGCCGCGTCGTACTCCGCTTGCAACGCGGCAGCCGACCCCTCGAGCTGGCTCTGAAGCTCGCCGCTCGCACTGACGGATCCGTCCTGCGCGACCGTGAACTGGTCCATCAGGGACGCGCCCGTCTCGGCGGCGTAGCCGACCTTCGAGATCGCATCTGCCGTGCGCAGCGCTGCGTCGTTGACGTAGCCGAGCGCGACCTGCCCATCCATGAAGCCGTTGAACTGGCCGCGCATACCCTCGAGGCTGTCGATCACGGTGTCGGTTTCGTCCCCGAAACCACGCATTCCCTCGGCGAGCTTGTCGAGCTCCGAGGTGTCTGCTCCCCAGTTGAAGAACTTGATCGCTACGGCAAGCCCCTCGACCATCTCGGCCAGGGGCCCAGAGACGAAGGAGCTGACGCCCTCGACGGCGGCGATCGCGAAGTCGATCGCCCCGTTCGCCAGGTCGGAGAAGAACTGCAGCAGGGGGCCGCGGTTCTGCGACACCCAGTCGGCGAAGTCGCCGAGCGGCTCAGCGAACACGGTCGCCAGTGCGCCCTTGATCCCGTCCGCAGCGACCTCGATGTTCCGCTGCGCCTGCTCGATCTTCGACGCGTCGTTGTCGCTCAGCGTGTCGAACATCTTCTGCGCGGCGCCGGTGACGCCGCCGAGCTGCTCCACAGCGTTGGACAGGTCCATCGCGAACAGCGCCTCGCCGAGGTCCTCCGCCTGGGTGCCGAACAGGGCGACGGCGGCCGCGTTCCGGACCACTGGGTCTTCGGTCTCGCGGAGCTTCGTGAGCACGGCGTCGAGACCGTCACGGGCGTCAGTGCCGCCGCGTGCAATCTTCGCCGTCATCTCTTCGGCGTTCAGGCCAAGCGCCTCGAATCCAGCAGCCGATGCCGTGGACGCATCAGTCGCGCGGATCTGGAACTCCTTGAGCGCGTCGGCCGCGAGGTCGCTGTTGCGCGCGCCGGCCTGCATGCTCTGGCTCACAAGCCCGAGCGCTTCCTCACCGGAGAGGCCGAGCCGCTGGAACAGCGACGGGTACTCGGTGAGCGTGTCGAGCAGGTCCTCGTTGCGGTTCACCCCGTTCCGGGCTCCGGCTGCGATCAGGTCATATGCCTGTGTCGCGTTCTTCGCCAGACCTGTGGAGATCAGCTGGGTGACGGCCTGCGCGACGGGGCGCACGTCCTCACCGAGCACGTCGGCGATACCGGACAGCCCCTGCACGACGAGCTGCGCGTCACGGGTCGTCGCGTTCGGATCGAGGATCCGGAACTGCAGCGCCAGTCGCGTCGTGTCCATGTTCGACTCGATCGACTCGCCGAAGTTGTTCGCGTACGCCTCGCCTGCTGCACGGGACAGGCGCAACGCGTCCGCCTCCGTGATTCCGGTGAGGGCCTGCAGTCGGTCCTGGTTCTTCTCGACCGCGAGCCCATCGTTGATCGCACCGGTGATCGCCTTGCCGATCGCGACACCCGCGAGGATGATGCCACCGGCGACCGGGATCGCGGAGAGCGCGTCGACGAGCGTGGACTCGACCTCGCCGCCGACGACGGCGCCGACCTTCTCCCCAGCCCCACGGGTCGCGGAATCGAGCGACCCGGCGAAGCTACGGCCGGAGTTCTCCCCCGCGCCCTTCGCGACGTCGGGGAGCTTCTTCAGCTCCGCCTCGGCGGACGACGTGTTGGCGTCGACCTCCATGTTCGCGCGCGCGCCTTCAAGCCCCCGCAGCTTCTTCTCCGCCGCCTCGAGGCGAGACTCCGCCTTCGACACGTCGACGAGCACCTGCGGGGTCGCCTCCTGCGAGGCGAGCACTTCAAGCTCGGCGCGGATCCGGGTGACGTTCTTCTGCGCGTAGGTGATGTCCGCATCGACCTTCGCGACGACGTCGGCAGACACGACACGCTTCTCCGCGGCGACCTTCTGCAGAGCAGCGAGAGCCTCGGTCGTGTCCGCGTCGACGTCGATCTTCGCGCGAGCCTCGGTGAGACCCTTCAGGCTGCGCTCCGCCTTCGACAGGGCAGCCTCGGCACGCTTCGTGTCCGCGGTCACATCGAGGCCAGCGTCGGCCTTCACCTGCAGGTCCTCGATGCGGGCCTTCGTGCGCTCGATGTTCGTCTCGGCGCGGGAGATCTCCGCATCGAGCTTCACGACCGTGTCTGCGGAGACGAGGCGCTTGACCTCGCCCTCGACACGGTCCATGCCGGCGAGCACGTCCGACGTGTCGGCCTCGATCTTGATCGGGTTGCCCTCGACGGTCTTCCCGACCTGCTTGATCGTCTTCTCGGCCTTCGCGATGTCATCGACGTTGGCGGTGAACAGAGTCTCGATCTCAGCGGCGCGAAGGGCCATTCGGGATCACCTCCGGGTGAGAGCAGTGCGCAGACGCGAGCCCGGCGTGTCGATCAGGTCGAAGATCGCCGTGCGCACGCCAGGCCAGGGCCGGGCGCGCACGGCGGGGTCGTACAGGTCGATGCCGTTGCGGATGAGCTCGGCGACGACGACGCGCCAGTTCGTGACGATCGCGAGCAGCGACAGGTCGAGCTGTGGTTCTGTCGAGACGGCCGGGGCGCCGGGTGCCTCGGGCTTGAGGTGCTCGGGGATGGGCCGGTAGTCCGGGTACCAGCCGTCAGCATCGGGCTCGCCGATGCCCCACGGGGCGTAGTCCTCGGCCGTCTCTAGTCTTTTGGGCGGTCGCCGCCGCCCTCCGCGGATGCGTCCCCGGCGATGTCGCGTGGGGTGAACAGGATCCGGGCGAGCCGGTCGGCGTACTCTTCGCCGCGCGCCCAGTAGAAGATCGCGTAGTACGCGAACCGGTCGATGGTGACCGGCGACAGCTTCGCGTCCACCATCTCCTGGTAGGTGTCGCCGAGCGCCGGATGCTCGCCCGGCTCGATGCTGTCGAGCACTTCCTGCACCTCGTCAGGGATCGGCCCCTTGACGATGCCGAGGACCACCTCACCGCGCACGGCGCACGCGAGCAGCTTCCCCGCATCGTCCACGCTGGGCGGCCGCACCGTGAAGGTACGGTCGCCCAACGGGATAACGAGGTCCTGCTGCGCCCACGCCTTGAAGTCAGCCGCGGACGCCATGCGTCACGCGCCTCGAGTGAAGGTGAACGCCGTCGAGACGCCGCCCGGGGTGGTGACAACGACCGGGATCGGGCCGGCGCCGTCGGAGGGCAGCGTCGCGATGAGCGTCGAGCCGTTGACCGGGAGGAAGTCGTCCGCGGGCAGACCGTCGAACGTGACCGCGGTCGCGCCGAGCAGGCCCGTACCGGTGATGGTGACGATGTCGGTCGTCCCCGCGCCCTCCGGGGTGACGCCGGTCACCTTCGGGGCGGTGACATCCCAGCCGAGGAACGGGTTGGGGATCTTCGTCTTCGGGCCCTTGCCGGTGAGGGTGTAGCCGAACTGCTCGATCGCGCCCTCGGGGCCCGTGTTGTTGCGGGTCTTCGCGACGGTGCAGAACCCGCGGAACGCGTCGTTGGGGTTCGGGGTGCCCATCTCCGGCTTGTGGTACCAGCGGACGTCCGCAACAGCGAGCTCGCCCTTCGCGTCGGGGTCGCCGGCGCGCGCGTTGAGGTACTCGATCTCGGGCAGGTACAGGCCCGAGGACAGCAGACGGTTGACGAGGGCGTTGAACGCGAGCGTCCAGGACCAGCCGGTGACGTCCTGGTTCTGCGCGCCGAGGTCGTCGTACGTCTGCGCGTCCTGGGTGGTCGGGGTGTCGGTCGGGTTGAACCCGCTGATCCGGCGGAACGGCTGCCAGATCGGATCGGCGTAGGTGCCGAGGTTGGCGTCCAGGCCGTACTCGTAGGACTTGCCGAGCGTGGCGCCGGCGGGAAGGGTGACTGCTTCGCTCATCGCGATGCCTCCTGGTTATCGAGAGTGATCGTGTAGTTGTCCGACCGCTGCTCGCGGTCGTTCTTGTCGGCCCCGAGTGGGGTCATGGAGTCGCGACGGATGTCGCTGATCCCTCCCACTCGGGAGAGTCGTTGGAGGCGCAGGAACGCGAGCTGCGCCATGTTGTCGGCGTCGTCGACGTAGCCGGGGCGTCCGCGGAAGCGGATCTGTGCGCGCCGTGACGCGAGGCCGTTCACCGCGTTGTCACTGGTGGAGTAGACGCGGACGCCGATGCCGACGTCTGGGGATGCGGGGATCGCGCCGTAGTGGATCGCGCGCTCCCCCGCGGCGTAGGGCGGAGCGGTCTCGCGCCAGGTCCAGCCGGGGATGTCGCCGAGCAGCGTGCAGAGCAGCTTCGTGAGTTCGGCGTCGCTCATCCGAGCTTCTTCCGGAGGGACGCCGCGGCGATCGCTTCGACGTCGACTTCATCGGATGCGGTTTCGAGGAACTTCGCCTCGCCGCCGTCGGCGTGCTCGTAGTCGAGGTTCTCGTGCTGGAACCGGGCGTGCACGGCGTCGTACGACACCTGCACGGTGAGGTCGTCGACCGTCACCTTCCCCGAGTTCACGAGGTCCAGGTCGTCCTTCGGTGCCTTCGCGTTCGACAGCTCGAGCGTCTGATCGGCGGCCTCCTTGAGCCCGTCGACGGCGGCCTGCTCGAAAACCGTGAGGATCGGAACGTACATCTTCACGGCGGCCCCCGATCAGGTCAGGTACAGCACCTGGTGTGAGTCCAGGAGCGTGTCGGTGTTGTCGTTGTCTCCGATGGAGAGGACGGTCGCCGTGCGCTCGTTCGGGCGGCCGGGCCACACCGTGACCCGCGCGCCGAGCTGCACGTTCGAGCCGAGCGGGACGGTGACCTGCGACGACGAGACGACCTCGGCGCCGTCGCGGTCACGAACGAGCTGCCGGATGTCCTTCACCTCGGCGTCGAGGGCGCGCGACGATCCGTGGCTGGCGCCCATGCCGCCGCCGCCGAGGTAGTCGCGGACGAGCACCCGGTGCGGGTAGAAGAAGCCCGGCCAGGTCACGTGTACTCCCCTTCGGGCCAGACGCGCTCGAACGCACGCGCCTTCGGGAAGCTCCCTGCGATCACGGTGCCCGGTTGGGCGCCGGACGTCGGGGCGGAACAGAGCGCCTGCAGGCTCGCTCTGGCGTCGTCGTCGAAGGCGGATGCGATGTCGCGGAACGACATCGAGGTGCCATTCCGCGACAACTGCGTCGTCCGCTTCGATCCCGGGGCGGGGAGCTCGCCGAGCACGCCCTGCAGGATCGCGATCGCGTCCTTCTTCTGCTCGCTGTCTTCAGTGAACGAGTCGATGCAGGGGGCGATGGACCGAGCCAGAACGAGCACGCGCCGTGCGGTGCTCTCGTCGCCACCGATGTCGTTCGGTGTCATGGTCATGTCCATCGCCCCCTGGCTCACTTGGTGGCGGCAGCTGCCTTCTCGGCGGCGGCCCTCTCCGCGGCGGCCTTGTCGGCCGCTTCCTTCTTCTCGGCTTCCGCCTTGGCGGCAGCTGCCTTCTCGGCGGCGGACGGCTCGGCGTCCGCGACCTTCGTGATCAGCCCCACGCTCAGGAGGTGCTTCACGCGCGACTCGTCGACCTGCGCCGCGTTGAAGACGGCACCGCGGTAGAGGTAGCGCTCGGACCCGTCGAGGATCTTCACGACCGCGACGTGGCCGATGACCTTGAACTTGCCCCGCCCGGGCTTCGCCTCGGCCATCAGAGACCGGTCCCCGTGAGTCGCACGCCCGCGAGGGGCTCGGTGACGACGGCGACCGTGTTCCGGCGGCCGCGGACGAGGTAGCCGTCCTTCTCGCCCTGGGTGTGGCGGTCGGTCGATGCCTCGACGCCGGTGTTGCCCGCGGGGGCGAACTCCGGAGACAGGATCTTCTCGTCCGCCATACCGCCGAGCTGCTCGACGTCGAACAGCCACGGGTCGGAGCCCGTGATGTGCTGCGACGTAAGCCACGTCAGGCCGTACGCGCTGACCGGGATCGAACCGGTGAGCACGATGTTCGCCTGCTCCCGCGGCAGCGCCTTGTCGTCGACGAGAATGCCGATGAGCTTGGCGAACTGCGCGCCAGAGAGGGCGGCGACGTCGAGCTCGAGGCCGGTGGCGAGCTCGGCGCGCTCGTTCTGGATGGTGAGGATGTCGCGCATGATCCCGCCAGCCGTGGTCCAGCTCGCCGAGGCGGCGTGGGTGCTGGTGACGCGGGACGCGATGACGCCCCACGCCGAGCGGTCCGTGTGGCGCACGATCGTGTTGCCGATCCGACGCAGGCCCTTCTCGACGTACTGACGACCCTCGCGGGTGATCTTCTCGTCGGTGAATACGATGCCCTGACCCCACTTGACGGTGCGGGCCGCGGACGGCACTCCCTCGTCGAGCGTGATCAGCGGGTACTCGCCGCCGGGCTCGATCGCCTCGGGATCCTCGTCGGTGTAGAGGTCCTCGGTCTCGGTCTCGTAGAAGACACCGCCGCCGGTCGCGTCGTAGCGGCCAGACAGGAGGTAGTCCGCGAGGAACTTCTCCTTCGTCAGGTCGGCGAGACGACGTCCGATGAGCGTCTTCGACTTGAGAAGGAGCTGGAGCTCCTCCTTGGTCAGCGCGCCTTCCTTGTGGCGCTGCGGGTAGGTGTAGCCCATGTCCGCCTCCTTCTCAGCTCAGGACCTCGATCACGTCGTTGGCCGCAGCCGCCGACGTGAGTGCGAGGCCCACCGTGTTCGCGGTGGCGGTCGCCACCTTGCCGTCGGCCGCGGTCGCGACCCGATCTCCGGCCGCAATCGCACCGGACGCGATCAGCCGGTGCACCTGACCGTTGAGGTGGTGCACGAGCACCTGCTCGCCAGCCTTCGCGTCGCGTGCGGCGACACCTGCTGCCTTCGTCGAGGCGGCACTGGCGTGCGACACCTGCCGGTCGCCGGTGACCTCGACCACACGACCGGCGGTGACGTCGGCCTCAGCGGTGTAGGTCACGGCCGCGCCGGGGGTGAACTTGGGAACGTAGTCCGCGGACATGCTCAGGCCTCCTCGGTCTCGCCGGTGTACTTCGCGTACAGGGCGTCCTCTGCCGACACTTCGCCGGCAGCGTGCCCGATCTCAGCGACCGGGACGGTGTTGGCCGCGAGCGACGCGAGCACCGCGGTCGCGGAGTCCTCGTCGGCGTCGAGCATGGCCCGGAACTGCGGTGCGGATGCCGCGGTGATGCGGCCCTCCGACAGGGCGTTCTGGATCATCGCGTCGCGGCGATCGTTGATCTGCTGCTCTCGGGCCTCGCGGCCAGCAGCAGCGTCGGCGCGCAGGGTGTCCAGGACCGTGTCCTCGATCAGCTGCGTGCCAGCGGGGATGACAGCGGATGCTGCCGGGGTGTCGGTCTGCTCGCCGAGGGCCTCGTCGACGGCGGCCAGAAGGTCGTCGTCAGAGATCGCGGCATCGGTCACTCCGAGCCGTGCGGACAGGCCAGCCTTCAGGGCGTCGCTCATCGCGAGTGCCTCCTTCTGGGTGGGGTTACCCGGCTCGGACGAGCTCGGGGGCTTGGTGGGCGCCGCAGCGCCGACAGGTCGCAGCGCGAGCCGGGCGCGCGCGGCCGCGTAGCGGTCCTCGACACCGTCGCCCTCGAGAGGGTCGATGTCGGGCTCTTCCGGTGCGCCGGGCGTGAGAGTCTCGCCGGCGTCCTGGATGACTGCGACGCGGTCGGCGAGACCGGCGGTCACGGCCTGCGCGGCGGTGTACCAGGTCTCTGCGGCGAGCAGCTCACCCCACGCGGACTCCCCCGCCTTGTCGCGGTAGATCGAGATGATCGATTCTTCGATGCTGTCCAGCACCTCGGCTGTCTTCCGCAGGTCCGCGGCGTTGCCGTAGTCCCACGTCAGCGGCGAGTGGATCATCATCTGCGTGCCGGGCGACATGACCGTCTCGTCACAGCCGACAGCGAGGAAGGATCCTGCGGATGCCGCGATCCCGTCGACGACTGCGGTGACCGTCGCGGAGTGTGCGCGGAACATGTTCAGGATCGACATCGCCTCGAACACCTCGCCGCCGGGCGAGTTGATGCGGAGCACGATCTGCGAGACGGTGTCGGGCAGCGCGTCGAGCACGTCGCTGACGTCGCTCGCGCTGATCCCCCACCATCCGCCGTACGAGTCGATCGGCCCGTACATTCGGATGGTGGCGACCGTCCCGTCGCCAGCAGGCGCCGGGGTCGTGATCGCGTCGAAGAACTCCGTCTTCGATGTCGGGGGCGTCAGGTTCCCCCAGTACCGGTTGCGACCGGCGTTCTTCGTGGTCATGCGGCCTCCTCGGCTGTGGTGTCGGCGGTGGCGACAGGGCCGTCGCTACCCAGTTGCGCTCCGGCTCTGCGGATGAGCTCTCGCGCTTCAGAGACTGTGAGCGGCTTCTGATCGGTCGCGAGGTAGACCTTCTGCGCGACTTCCGCGGCAGCACGGGCTTCGTCGGCAGTTGGTCCGGAGCCGTCTGTCGTCTCCGTCGAACTCTTCGCTGGCATCCCGTAGCGCGCTCGAAGGTGGTTCTCGAGCTCGGGATCGGGAGTGAACGCGCCACAGTCGATGAGGGCGCGGATGCCCTCCGCGGTGAGCGGCTGGTCCTTCCCGAGCGCCGCCGGCACGATGCGCGGAGCGGGCTCGTCCGGCCCCCAGTTCTGATCGACGAGGTCCTCGACGACGTGCTGCTGGGTGACGTCGGCGAGGTGGTTCATGACCGCGTTGAGCGACCCGGTGAAGAAGTCCGCGAACGTGTCGCCGAGCGCGTACGATCCGGTGGATCGGTCGCCGCCGAGAGTGAGGAAGTTCGCGAGCATGGCGCTCGCGATTCGCTCGTCGTGATACCGGATCGGTCCGTCGAGGTCAGGGAGCTTCCCCGAGACGCCGATGAGCGCGAGGTCGCCACCATGCGGGACGAATACGCCGGATGCCTCACCCGCGCGGAAGTCCTTCGCGACCTTCAGGCCCTCATCCTTCTGAGCCTTCAGCCACTCCTCCGCCTTCGCGGCGTCCTTCGCGATCGCGTCCGGCAGCGGTGCCCCCTTCGACACCGGGATGCCGAGACCGTTCCGTTCGCCGACGAGAGCCTGCATCCGCAGGAAGCGGTCTTTGAGAAGCCAGTTCTTGTACGCCTGCCGCAGCAGCGACTGGCCGAGCCAGTTCGCGCCCTCGCGCTCGTTGACGAACACGACCAGACGGTCGACAGGGATGCGGACGGTCGTGGATCCGAAGACGCCGTGCTGCTCGATCGCGACGAGCCCGCCATCCTTCGCGACGTCGAACTTCGAGATCGTGCGCGGGGGTCGCCAGGCGAGCTTCGCAAGCCGTGCCCGGCCACCCTCGATGCGGTAGACCTGCTCGAACACCGAATGTCCGAACACCAGCTCGAGCAGCGCGAGCCGAAGGAACTCGTCCCACGAGAATCGGCCGCGTTCCCGGTTCGGCCGAGGCGGCGCCTCCTGCCCCTTCACCGGCAGGTTGAGGTCCTGGGCGACGAGCTGTACGACCTCGTCGCGTGCGCCAGCAGGGTCGATTTCCCAACGGGTGGAACGGATCGGAAGTGTTACAGCGCGGAGTACCGACGCGACCTGTGAGTCCTCGCGGCGCATCTGGTCGTAGACCTCGATCGACATCGGCCACATCAGGTCGAGGTTCTTCTCGTGCGCCTCGTCCGCGAGCGACGACCAGGACGACAGAATCCCGCCCTTCACATACCCGATCTCGTCTGCCATGGGCGGGGCTCCTCTCAGAATGCGACCGTCGCGAGGTTCACCTCGTCTGGTGCGGCGTCGCTTCGAGCGACGGTTGCGGCGGCCGGGGGCCTGATCGGATCAGGGACCAGCTCGGGAGTGAGCACCTCGAGCGCGTACAGCGCCTCGGTGAGCGCGACGAGACCGGCGATGTCCACGGGTTCGGACTTCGTGCGGGACCACGCCTTGTTCTCGGCGTAGTCGGTGACGACGCCGCCTTCGACGGCGAGGTCGATGTCGGGCTGCTCGACGATGATCAGGTCGCCGTCGCGGACCCGGTCGCGCATGCGGCCGGTGGCGAGGGCGAAGGATCCGCCGTCGAGCTTGTGGACGGTGAAGCCGCGCTTCTCCAGCTCGTCGATGAACTCGACGGCGGGGCATCCGCGGGCCTGCACGGCGACCTCCCAGCAGCCGGACTCTGTAGCCAGCTCTTCGAGGTAGTCGGGCGCCCACATCATGCCGGTGCGCTTGCGCTGCAGGTAGGCGAACGGCTTCCCGCTCTCGGTGAGCACAGCAGATCCGACCCACGTCGTCGAACGGTTCGCCGACGTGTCGACGGCCCACACGGTGCGAGCACCGCGCGCGATCCTCACGTCAGGGATCGGCGTGTGCCGGTCCCGCCAGTCCTTCGGGCTGATGAACGACTTCACGGCCGACGTCACCCACTGGCACAGCACCTCGGTGCGGTAGGACGCTTCGAGCATGTCGCGGGCGTCCTGGAGACACTGCTCGATCGTGATCTCGCCGTGGCCGATGGACGGGTTCGCCTGGAGGATGCCGTCGATGTCATCGAGCGCGCACCCGTCCGGCGCCGACCACTCGAACAGTGCGGAGGTCGGCGCGGAGAGCTCGCCGTTCGCGTACGCTTCGAGGTCGTCGATGCCGCGAGACAGCCATGCCTCGATGTCGGCGATGAGGTTGTCGCGCTGCTTGCGGAGCACGACCGAGCGCACGTCGCCGGCGTTCGAGATGCCCCAGAGCTGAGAGTTGAAGATCGCCTTCGTCGTCTGGGCGACGGAGTCCCACGCGTCCCACGTCTGCTGCTCGCGCATCTCGTCCATCAGGACGCGTGCGGCGGCCTTCCCACGGCCGCCCTTGCGGGACGCCGCGCGGACCTCGTAATGCGCTCCGTTCGCGAGGTAGATGCCGGGCTGGCCGTTCTTCCGCTGGAGCTTCTGCACCTTCGATGCGAGGGCCGGTACGTGCCCCTCGTTCTCGTCGTCGCACCAGCGCCCGGTGAGGTTCCAGACGTCCTGCGCGGTGTCGAGGTTCTGTGCGGTGCCGAGGACCTTGAACCGGAACGGCGGCAGTCGCTCTTCGAATCGGTCGGAGTCCACGAACAGCCACCATGCAGCGAGCACCGCGGCGAGCATGCTCTTCCCGTTCTGACGGGCGACGAGCACGATCACGCGGCGAAAGCGGAACGTCCCATCGGGATTCAGCTCGAGCGCGTGGATGAGCAGCCACTTCTGCCAGGGGTACAGCGCGACGCCGAGGAACAGCAGCGCGAAGTCGATGACCTCGAACCCCAGGGACGTCTCCGGCGTCAGCGGCCGCAGCGGGCGCGTCCAGAGGCGCGGGACCTCCGAGCCGACCATGGTCGAGAAGTCACGCGCCTCCGCGTCGGCGGTTCTTGAAGTCGTCGAGGTCAACCGGCGCCTCCTTCGATGCGGTGTCCGCATCCGGCTGAGGGGTCGGTGCGGGGACGGACGCGCTCAGCGCGGCGCGGGCGGCGGGCGTCGCGCCGAGCTCGCGGAGCCCGTTCCACAGGTGCGGCAGCAGGTACATCGCCTTCGTCGCTTCGAGCGAGGTGCCGTGCGCGACGGCGTGATCGATCTGCCTGGCCACCTGTCGGCAGGACGCGATGAGCGTCTCGTCGGCGGGCGTCGTGGTGATCTCCTTGAGCGTCGTCTCGAACGCCTCGGTGATCGCGTCCTTCACTCGCGACGGCTCGCCGAGCAGCCGCTGACGCTGCTCCTGGATGCGGAGCACACGGTCAGTCGCCGCGACGTCCCCCTTGATCGCCTTCGCCCACAGCACGCGGTGCAGCGCGTCGAGGCGTTCGAGCTCGAGGATGCGGGCGGCCGTCTGGTCGAGCGCCACGGTCGATGCGGAGATCGCCGCCTGCACGGCCTCGCGGGCCGTGTCGACGTCGCATCCCATCTCGTTCGCGATGTGCTCGTAGTTCAGTCCTGCACGGAACAGGGTGAACGCCCGCGAGCGGTCGATGTCAGCCACGGGCAGCCTCGGCGAAGTCGTGCGGCACGCCGTCGCGGATCGGGGTGATGCCGGTGTGCTCGTGCCAGCGACGGCAGATCACGTCGGCGTAACGCGGGTCGAGCTCGACGAGGAACGCCTTCCGCGCCAGGCGGTGCGCGGCGATGAGCGTCGATCCGGATCCGGCGAAGCCGTCGGCGACCCACGCGCCCGGAGCGCACGAGTTCGTGAGCATCGCTTCGATCAGCTCCACCGGCTTCATCGTCGGGTGCTCGGTCGAGCGCGACGGGCGCTTCACGTCGAACACGGTCGATGACCGGTTGTCGCCGTGCCAACGGCGGCCACCGCGACCGAGACGACCCTCACCGCCGGACAGGAATCCGTACGCGATCGGGTCGTACTCGCGGTCCGGCGCGTCGACCTCACCGAGCGCGATCGGCTCCGACTGGTAGTGGTAGTCCGCGCGGGACAGCACGAACCGGTCCTTCACCCACATCAGGGTCTGACGCCAGCGGATGCCGAGACGTTCCATCGCCAGCTGCAACGGGATACGGAGCACGTCGGCGTGCGCGAGGTAGACCGGTGCTCCAGGCCGGCACATCTCGGCGGCGACCTCCAGGAACGCGACCGACACAGCGATCGCCGCGTCCACGCCATCGTTCTGGATGGTGAGTCCGGTGCCGCCGACGTACTCGACGCCGTACGGCGGATCCGTCCACACGCAGTCCCAGGCCACGCCGTCGGGCATCGCCGCGCGCACCGCGTCCACGTCGCCAGACGAACCGACGAGCAGTCGGTGAGGGCCGAGCATCCACACGTCGCCCGGGCGAGACACCACGGCATCCGTCGACGGCAGCGGCGGCACATCGTCGGGGTCGGTGAGCGACACCGGCTCGGAGAGCTCGGCGAGCAGCGCGTCCAAGTCGCCCCGCTCATAGCCCGTGCCCTCGAGGTCCCCGGCAGCTTCGAGGGCGGCCACGAGGTCGGCGTCATCGTACGCGCCGAGGTCCGCGAGCCGGTTGTCGGCAAGCACGATGCGGTGCGCGGTCTCGTCGTCGACGTCGACCGTCGTCGCCTGCACCTCAGCCCACCCGAGCGACACTGCCGCGAGGTAGGTGTGATTGCCCGCCAGGATCTCGAACGGGCGGCCCGTCACCGACCCAACGTTCACCACGAGAGGCCGGTACTGGCCGTGCACCCGCAGCGAATCGGCGATCGCACGCACGTCACCACGCCGCGGGTTCCGATGGAACAGCGACAGCTCCCCCACCGGGAACACGCGCACCTGAAGCCGCTCCACATCCGTCTCGAACACGATCACGCCCCTTCCGAGGGTCCGACGCAACGCGAGCGCGCGCGATGGGGGTCCGATCCGACCCGGGGAGAGAGGACAGCTCCCCCGGGCTGTCGTCCGCCCCCGTTGGGTTGTTCGGATTTTTCGTGGGGTGGGGGGTCAGGCTCGGATGATGCTGCCGCCTGTGGTGCGGAGGTGGTCGGTGAGGTTGGCCCGGTGGGTGTGGGTGAGGCGTTCGTCGGTGTGTTCGTCGAGGAAGACGGAGTGGTAGTGGGCGGGGCGGTGGTGTCCTTGGGCTGGGTGGAAGTGGATGCTTCCTCCCCCGGGGAAGTCGATGCGGGTGTCGCCGTTGGCGCGGCGGATGCGGGCGTCGTCGATGAGGTGGGGTGGGAGTGCGGTGAACTCGTCGAGGGCGTGCGGGATGGCGGCGGCTGTCGGGGTGACGATGAGGATGCGCTGGCCGTCGAGGGCGTCGAGGGTGATGCCGAGCGCGGCGTACCGGTTCACGGTGTCTCCTGTCGTCAGTGCTTCCACCAGGCGGGCATGGGTTCGCCGAGGCCCTGGTCGTTCGGGGCGCGCTTGCCTCGGCTGCTGTTGCAGGAGAAGTGCGCGTGGCGGAAGTTGTCGGGGTCCTCTTGCAGCTCTGGGTACGTGTCGACGTCCTTCGCGTGGTCGAGGGTGTGGGAGTCGGGGGTCGTGGCTGGTGGGACCGTGTAGTCGATGCCGCCGCGGCAGAGCCAGCAGTCGGACTCGGCGCGCTCGTCGGGGTCGGGGCTGAGCGACTGCGCCTTGCCCTCGTCGAAGAAGTCGTCGCGCAGCTTGTGCATGCGCCGTGTCTCCTTGCGCTTCCCGCCCACCGTGCACCGCCCGTCAGGAAGGAGTGGAGGGGCGCCCATTCGCGAGGCGCCCCTCGATGGTGCAGGTGCTCCTCGGCCCTCGGAGTCAGCGGGCCGTGATGGGAGTCCTTCGCTGCATGGCTGCGGCAGCGTTGACACCAGTCGGGGAACTCGAACGGAGGGGAGGCACACCGGGCTGGGCATCCGGTGGTGATGAGCCTGCGACCCTCCGTCCGAGGATCAACGTGTGATGGTCACCTCGTGTCCAAGGTTCGTGGTGACGTGGTCGCCGTCGATGGTGAGGACGACGCCTTGCAGCTCGTGCCCGGCGTGCAGGTAGGTGAGCACGTCACCGACGCGGATGCGGTCGGCGGCGTCAGCCGACACGGTCGCGGGTGAGGTCGAGTCGATCCAGGCGACCGCGTCGAGGGCGTACCGCTCGAGGCTGGGCCCGTCAGGGTGAGCGACGTCGCGGTAGATGTCCGCGAGCTGGAGGATGCCGGCGCGGTCGCGGTTCTCTCGGAGCCTGTCGACGGCGGCGCGGTTCGTGGCCGTGTAGCTCACGGCGCCGGCCTACCCGTGTCCTCCTCGACGCGGATGTCTGGGCTTGCACGTAGCGTTCATGGCAGCCCTCCGATCGAGTCAGCTTCGTGGAGAGGGTCAGGCCCCGGGTGAGCGTTGGCGCGCTCCCTGGGGCCGTTCATCGCGCGGGCAGCCGATGCTGGGGAACCGGCCGCCCGCGGGGATGGGAATGACAGGAAACGACGGAAGCCCCGACCGGAGTGGTGCGGGGCTTCCTCAGAAACTTGTCTACCTTCAACATAGGTGCGGCAAGTACTTTGTCGTCAATATCTAATTTTCGTCGGCGTGTCGCATGATCTCCGCGGCGAGTTTCTTCCTCAGCCTCCACTTGTGTGTGGGCCAGTTCATGAGCCGTTCCCGGAACCACGCCTGCAGCACTTTCCGTTCAACGACGCGGACCATCTGCCCGTCTCGTTCGACCAGTGACGTGGCCATGCCTTGGGCTTTCCAGTAGCGGATCGTGCGGGGTGAGCGGTGCACGAGCGCTGCTGCTTCCCGGTACGTGAGAAGGTCAGCCATCCGGCGCCCTGCTCATGTGTTCTCCTCTCGGATACCGACATCAGCCGGGGCATCCGGGATGAACGCCCCGTGACTGTCGCCCAGCGCCCGCGCAACGGCCTCACATAGACGTGCCACGGTCTCGGTGACGTTGCTTCCCGAGAAGGCGTTCCCGCGCTCGGCCTGGTAGCGAATATTCCTCGCCGCTTCGAGGTAGTACCTCCGGTCCATCTCCGCCGGATCAACACCCTCGGGGCCGTAGGGCATCGAAGGTACGCCGACGACGACGACGTGCTTAGCCATTGCTCTGTCTCCGAATCTCGTGTGTTGCGAAGCACGCACCCATGTGGGTGCGCGTGCTCTCCTCGTCGGCAAGCGGGCATCCGCAGACGCCGCACGATGCCGGATACTCAGCGCCCATCGCGACCACCAACCTCGACATCTCTGGTCATGGCTGCTCCTTCTCGTGGTTGGTGGACTCGGCCAGGTCGAGGATCTGCTGCTTCGTCACGGCGACCGTGATCGGTGGATCGATGCGCCTGTCTTGGGTCGAGTAATGGTCGACTTCGACCCGGTCCAAGGTGCGGGCGCGGACCGGGTTGTGGATCGTCTCAAGGCGGAACACCTCAACCTCACGCGCGGCGTCACAGATCGCAGGGACGAGGTAGGTGACGACGAGCGCATGCAGCATGTCGTGGTCGTTGAACGGCGGCTCCTCGTCGAAGTTGTCCCACCACCAGTCGTCGAGTGCGTCGCCATCCCCGAATCCCCACTTGCTGAGAAGGCCCTCGGCGTCGAGCGTGAACGTCGGTTGGGTGCTCATGATGTCGCCACCAGACGACCGACCGGCTCGAGGTGGCACCCGGGCTCGCATCCCATCGGCGTGCAGGTCTGCCCTTTCGGGTGTCCCCACGGTGCGGCGAGGTAGTCGCCGATCACGTCGAACTCCGTCTTCCGAAGGCCGAGCGCCCCGCGGTACGGGATCGGCTGGTCGAGTGCACGCGGGTCCGCGAGCACCATGTGGTGAGCACCGGCTTCACCCCACGGTGAGCACAGGTCGTACGTCGGCGTGACCGGGAGCGGGCTGTTGAGCTTGTGGCAACCTCCGCCGTGCTCAGGCCCGTGGTGCACGTCCACGAGGTCGACGACGCCGATGATCTCACCGCGGTGCGAATGCCAGGGCCCGCTCTTGAGGACGTCGGTGTTCGACGCGTTGAACGCAGTAGCGGCCGCGGTGAGCGGTGCGGACTGTCCGGAGAACGCTGCGAGGTCGACCTGCTGAGCTGCGTGGATGAGCACGGGCCCGCGGTAGTCGCCCGCGATGTTCCGGACGCGGTTCTCGACGTCCTTGCCGCCGTGGATGATCGCCCACGCCCACGGCTGGCGTACGGTCAGGATCCTCATCGCCGTTCTCCTTCCTGCTCTACAGGCAGCGCGTCACCCGCTGGGCGGCGACGAATCGCGCGCACTGTGCGGCTGTAGTAGCCGCCCTGACGGCGGATGTACTTCACCCGCCGCTGGATCGTGGCCAGGTCTTGCCCCTCGAATTCCTCGTTGCCCTGCGCGTACGAGATCCCGTACTCCCAGTCCGGCTCCTCGGATACGACGGACCCGATAACCACGAGCGTCTCCAACGTCGTTGCAGCATCGTCGAGAGTCGCAGCGACGTTCGGACTATCGAAGTCCATCCGCTGACTCTCAGCGATCTGCCGAAGTCGCTCCACCAAGTTCTCTACATCGGTCATCGCTTCTCTCCTTCCGTGACACCCCGAGCAGCCAGCGCTGCGACGTTCCGATCCCGCACCGCGGCCATGAAGCGGTCGTGCGCGGCCTGTGCCCGGGCATCAGCGATGGTCCCGGCCACGATCAGGGCAGGCACACCGATCGCGAGCACCCAACCGATCACGATGCTCATTGCTCTCCCCCTGTACCCCGAGCAGCACGCACGAGCTCGCCTACCTCGCAGTCGGGGCACCACTTCCCACGCCGGGTGCGGATGCCGCGATACCCACAGATGTTGCATGTCGCGTTCGCCTTGCGGCGGAAGCGGTGCGCCCACAGGATCAACCGACGCATCGGCGTCGGCTCCCAGTCGTACGGGTCACCGATTCGGAAGCCGAGCTTGATGAGCAGGCGCTTCATCGCACGCCACCGATCACTCGGAGGGCGATTCGGGCGATGCCGCTGTACAGGGCATCCCACCAGGGATCACCGAACGACGAGTAGCGGCGCATCAGCTGCATGCCGGCGAGCCGCGAGACTCCGTCCTTCACGGCGATCACCTCCGCGTCGGACGGTTCGCCCAGCGGCTCAGGAATCGGCACACGCTCCGACGAACCAACGTCGCTCGAACCGTAGTGCGGCGGAAGGTGACCGGCGGTGAGCACACACGCCTCGCCGTCTGTGGCCTGCCCGCACTTCGGCCGGAAGCGGTCCCGGACTACACCGAGCACGTTCGACCAAGTGTCCGCCCATCCGTTGCGCTCGTAGTAGGCGTCGAAATCCGACGTTGGGGCGCCGAGCGCCTGCCATAGATCGGCGGCGAGGTACACGGGTGGTCGGCTCGGCTCCGGTGCCTCGGTGCGCCGGAAGCCAGCCGTGAGGACCGCGTCGGCGCGGTGCATGTACAGGGCTTCCCACGTCGGCTCTGGGATGTTCTCACCGCACGAGCAGCGCATCGGCTCCCCCGTCTTCGCTGTGGACCAGTCCGGCTCGTGCTCCATCTGCGCCGCGAGTGCTTCCCGCTCTACGGCGGTGCTCCAGGTCGTCGGCTGTCCGCCGCGGTGTTCGGCGTCCGCTGCGAGGATCTTCTTCGCGAGGATGACCCAGTCGTCCCAGGAGCCTTCGACGAGCGCGCCGTAGCCGTTGCGAGGCGATACCCCAACCCACCAGTTGTCGAGTGACTGGCTCGCTTCGACAGCCAGTCGTCGCCCGCCTGCGATGTACGCGCGGGGATCCGTTTCAGTGGTCATCGGTTCTCTCCTTCGTTCTGGCGGTACTCCTGACCGCACGTCTTGCACTTCCCGACCTGGACGGGCTTCGGAGACCCGTTCGGGCCGTCTACCCACGTGACCCACACCGACCGTGGTTCCCCGCAGGTGGTGCAGTCGCGGGCGTGCTGCGGCATCCCCTTGTGCGACGGGAGCAGCCACCGCTGCTGGCGGCGGATCTCAGCGAACATGTCCTGCTCGAAGGAGTCGAGAACCCGGTGCTCCCACACCTCGCCGGCGGCGTGCAGCAGCGTCCCGACGATCACGTTCGCGGCGTCGTACGCACCCCGTGGTGTCGACGGGCACTTCGACGGGATGGTGGTGTCGGCGCCGAGCCATTCGGACACCGCGGTCGCGTAGTCGGCGAGCAGCGACCACAGGTACGTGGCATCCCCCGCCGCCCGCGGGTTGCTGCCGATCATCACCGGGGCGGAGTCGTAGTAGCCGCCGCCGGTGATCTGGGGGCGGTCGAACTGCGACCCGCCACGCGACACCGGGATGTGCGGTGTCGCGGCGGCGATGTCGAGGCTCAACGCGGTCGACAGCAGCCCTGGGACCAGGCCGAGGTGCGCCTCGAGCTGGTGGGTCCACTGGACGCGTGCAGTCTCCGGGTCGAGCACGAAGGTGATGTCGGTCATGAGTCCTCCCCGTGGCATCGGCAGTGGTAGCGCTTCGCGCAGATGAACGGCGTCTTGCAGCACGACGCACGGCAGTCGGACTTCTGCGGTTCCCGGGCGGCCGGCACGTTCGCGAAGACGAGCTCGCGCGGCATCTGCACGATCCGTGGCCCCGAGTCGAGGGACGTGCGGATCTCCGGTGGGCGGGTGGCCTTGTAGCAGGTCAGACAGCGTCCCTTCCCGCCGCGGGTGAGCGTGCCTGGGTAGTCCGCGAGCTTCGCCGACGTGGGGCGTGTGGGGCGGCCGCAATCGACGCAGTCGATGATCTCGTGCACGTGCGCGGTCATGCGGCGGCCAGCCATTCGAATCCGGCGTCCTCGAGCGTGATATCGCCGAGCGCGACGCGGGACATGTAGCCGAGGTAGCAGGCGACGTTCGCGGCGACCGCGTTCCCGGCGTGCAGCGTGTTCACGGAGCTGTTGCCCTTGAAGACGTAGTCGCGGGGGAACCGCTGCGCGTTCGCGTGCTCACGCCACTGCAGCATCCGGAACCAGTAGTCGCTGACGTCGACGGCGTCGATCTGCTCAGGGGTCGCATCGATCCGCGGCCGCTTCGTCGGGGTGACGAGAGCGTGGTTCCCTCCTGACGCGGTGATCGTGTGCAGCGGAGCATCGAGCGGGGTGTTCAGGTGTCCCTGGTCGCCCTTCTGCGTGTACTGCCGTGAGATGAATCCGTGGTGGCCGCCAGCTGCTGCCATGGTCGCTGTCGGCTGCTCGTCGGTCGCATAGGGGCGCGCGTTCTTCCGCAGCGTGATCCCGACCGGAGGCGTGACGAGATTGTGGTGCCCGCCGCCCGCGGTGATCGTGCCGAGCGGCGCCGTAGCGGGGTCGCTGTTGCGGTGCTCGGAGCCCTTCACCGCGCCGTACTGATGCGAGATGAACGGCTCCGGTGCGACGAGACCGTGGATGCCTCGATCGCTGGCGGTGCGCGTCGGCATCGGCGCATCCACACCGGTCACCCGAGACGCGTCCGGGCCGTTGTAGTCGCGGCGCTGCACCATGTACGGTGTGACGACCGCTTCGCCGAGCTTCGTCGACCGCGTCGGCATCGCCGAGGCTGCCGGGTCGAAGGCGCGGCCGTCGTCGCCGCCGTGGTTCACCGTGGTGAGGTACGGGTGCACGATCGCGTCGCCGGGCCCGGAGGTCCTCGCCATGAGCGGATCCGCCGCCGGCCAGACCCGGTGGTAGGCGTTCGGGTCGCCGGAGCGGGGATGCCGCGGCGACGTCGCGTCATAGGTGTGGCCGGTGTGGGAGACGACCTCCGGCTCGCCGCCGAACATGAGCGCGCCGACGCGGATGCGCCGCATGGTGGCCGCTGCGAGGGGGCGCTTCCGGTCACCGATGCGCGTGCCGAGGTCCGACAGATCGAGAGCGTCGAGCGCGGGCATCACGTACGGCTCGATGACCGGATGCCCCGGCACCGGGCACGCATAGACGTACTGGGCGCGGTACTTCCCGATCTTCCGGCCGGGCTTCTTCCACGACTGGATGAGGCGGACGTCGCCGCCGCAGTCCGAGCAGTGCCCGAAGGGTCGCGGTGAGATGTCCGGGAACGGGATGCCGTGCAAGTAGAAGACGAAGTAGATTCGGTCCCGCCACTGCGGCGCCGGCGCGTTCTTCTCGGACCAGATGTGCGCGGCCGACACCGACAGGATCTGGTGGTCGTAGCCGAGGGCAGTGAAGCCCGCGAGCCACACCTCGAACATCTCCCAGTCGGCGACCTCGACGACGTTCTCGACGATCACGATCGGGTACCGCTTCGCCTCGGCCATGCCGAGCACGGTCATCATCGTGGCGCGCGACCGCTCCCCCGCCGCATCCGGAACGTAGTCGTCGAACATGTCGAGCATCTCGCGGTGGCGGTGCTTCTTCCGGCCGCCGGCGGGCGAATGCCAGGTGCACTCCGGTGATGCCTGGTAGATGTGCGCGCGTGGTCGGCGGCGCGGATCCTGCACGAGCAGGTCGGTGAGCAGGTGGTCGGTGTCGCGGTGGTTCGCGGAGTGCGTGTCGATCGCCTTCTCGTCGTGGTTCGCGGCTTGCACGACGCGGATGCCCGCCTCCACGAGACCTTGCGATTCGCCGCCGGCGCCGCAGTAGTCCACCACGGCGGTGATCTCGGACGCATCGCCGAGACGGCCCATCATCGGTACTGCGAGCATCAGGCAGCGCTCCCTTCGAGGTCGAGCAGGTCGAACAGCGTCGGCGTCGCCTTCGCGATGTCGTGGCGGGTGAGGTAGACGACGGAGTCCGCGACCGAAGTCGGGTTGAGCTCGGAACCGAACCCGCGGCGGTCCAGCTTCACGGCTTCGAGGACCGTGGAGCCGAGACCAGAGAACGGGTCGCCGACGAGCTCGCCCGGGTTCGAGAACATCGTGATCAGGCGGCGCGGGATGTCGAGCGGGAACGGGCAGATGTGCGCTTCGACCTCGCGGCGGCGCTGCTCGCTGTTGAGCGTGTCGATGCGGAGGACGTCGGTCCACACGTCCGGCCGCCAGGATCCAGGCACGAGCGACGCGAACGTACCCGGTAGGGCGTTCTTCGCGGCGAAACGGTCAGCGAGCTCGACGTGCGCGTCGTAGTCGTAGACCGTGTGCTCGGACTGGGCGGTGAACAGCTTCGCGCGGACGCCGACCTCGAGCGCGGCGAGCTCGTCGCCAGTGAGCAGCCTGTCGCCGCCGGTCCGCCACTCCGCGGCGGCGTCGATCTGCCAGCGTCCGACGGAGTACTCGGGGCATGGCTGCTCGCTGGAGCACGGGCCCCACTGCGACCGCGGAACCTTGCGCTTCAGCAGCGGCTGGTGGGTGGCGCAGACCTTCGCGATCGGCTCGTCGGCGTAGCCCTTCTTCCTGTCCGTCTGCGGCTTGTGGAACAGCAGGACGTACTCCGGGGCGCCGACGCCCATCTTCGAGTGGTCGAGCAGCATCTCGGAGAACGAGAGCCGGTAGGTCTGGTTGTTCTCGCGGACGACGTCGGTGGTGACGGTGATCATGCCGGAGTAGTCGAAGCCGTGGCTCCGGTAGTGGGCGATCGCTTCCGCGTGCATGGTGTCAGAGGTGTAGACGCCGGCGCCGGTCTGGGAGCCGGGGACCGGGAAGTCCTTCACATGCACGGCGAGGATCCGGCCCGGCATGAGTGCGCGGTAGAGCGACGGGGTGAGGTAGTCCATCTGCCACCAGAACTGGGCGTTGTCGTCGACGTGGCCGAAGTCGGCGTAGTTCGGCGAGTACTCGTACTTCCCGCCGAACGGGATCGACGTGACGATCAGGCCGAACGAGTCGCGGTCGACGTGGTCACGCCACTCGACGACCGAGTCGTTCAGTGCGATCGTCCAGCCGTTGCCGCTGTGCGTCTCACGCTCGACGCCCATCGCCCGGGTGAGGGCCGCGCTGATCGCGGTCGCCGACAGGCCGAACTCGCGGAGGACCTCGGACATGGTGTCGGTGAGCTTGTCGTCCTCGCTCCACTTCGCCTCGAGGTCGTCGCGCACTGCGCTCTCCGTCTCGGCGTAGATCAGGTGCACCGTGCAGGGTCGCGTCTGACCGAACCGGTGCGTGCGGTGCACAGCCTGGATCGTCTCCTCGTACTTGTGCGTGATCCCCACGAACACGGCCGTCGACGCCTGCTGAAGGTTGAGGCCGCGGCCGAGCATGATCGGCTTCCCGACGAGCGCGTACGTGCGGCCTTCGAGCCACTCCCGCAGCTGGTGCTCGACCTCGTCGTCGGACTGCGCGCCGCGCACTGTGGAGAAGCTGATGCCCTGCTCGCGGAGTTCTCGCTCGAGCTCGTCCTGCTCGTCGTTGAGGTGGCACCAGAGGATGATCTGCTCCCCCACCTCGCGGGCGGCCAGGTGCTCTTCGACACGCTGCATGGCGCGGCTGACGCGCGGGCCGAGGGTGCGACGCTTCTCCCGCGCGGCGTCAACAGTTGACATACCGCCGGCCCGGACGAGGACGCCCTGCCCGTCCTTCTCGACATGGTCGGACAGGATGTCGACCTCGACCTGGTCCCAGATCACCTCGAGCGGCGGGAGCGCGTAGCCGTCGTCGGAGTGCCCGAGGTCGGAGGGCCGCTGCAGGAAGCATGCCCACGTGTTGAGCCACAGCCAGAACTCGCGCCGCTTGTGCGGGTAGAGGTGCAGCTGGTTCGCCTTCGAGCTGTCGCGCTTGAAGAACCGGGTGAGCGCCTGGCCGGTGTCCATGATGCCGAGGAACCCGGCGTAGTGGATGAGCTCCTTGTGCCTGTTCGGGGATGGCGTCGCGGTGGCGACGAACCGGTACCGGATGTCGGCGAACAGGGGCAGGAACGTCTGGTAGGTGTCGGAGCCGTACGAGCGGAGGATCGCGGCTTCGTCGAGGGACACGGCGTCGAAGAGGTTCACGTCGAGCTTCCCGTCGCGCACGCTCTCGTAGTTCGTGACGTAGATCCCCGACCAGGTGAGGTCGACCTCGGAGGTGCGGCGCACGAACCGGACCTCGATGCCGAGCAGCTCGCGGGCGTCGCGGATGATGTCGAAGCGGACGCCGAGCGGGGCGACGAGCAGTCCCCGGCCGTTAACGGATCCCGAGAGGCGGTGCGTGGTGCACAGGCGCAGGACCTCCAGCTGCATGACGGACTTCCCGAGCCCGTAGCGGGCGAAGATCGCGCGCCGGCCACCGCTCACGGCCCACTTCACGATGTCGCGCTGGTGCGGCTTGAAGTCGGGGTGCTCGGGCTGGAAGATCGACGACAGGTCGGCGTCGTCGACGTCGAATCCGAAGGACCGGTCGAACGCGACCTTCTCCTTCAGGAAGTCGTCGTACGGGCGGCCGTCGTTGCCGGTGTTCAGGGTGAGCAGTGCGCTCATGATCGGTTCTCCTGGTCTGCTCGGTGCGCTGCCTGGCAGTCGCTGCAGGTGACGCGTTTCCACGCGTCGGTGGTCTTCTTCGTTCGGTGGCCGCAGTATGCGCGGCCGGTCTCGGCGCTCGTGGCGTGGACGTCTTCTGCGCTCATGCGGCGGCCGTCGATTCGCGGTCCTTGAATCCGGCCTTCATGCGGGAAGCATCCGCGCGCCACGAGCCGTCGCCGTGGGTGCCGTCGAAGATGAGCGGCAGCCCCTCGGCGGTCAGCGACCTCGGGTCGGCGCAGACACCACCTCGACGGTGCTGGTCGAACAGGGTCACGCCCTCGAAGGTCTGGTGGCATCCGGAGCAATGCCCCGTGCGGTTGCCGCGCTGCTTCCACGACTTCCCGCACGCGGCGTGCACGGTGAGCGCCGGGCCTGCGCCGGTAGAGTTCGGTCCATGACCGAGCACCACTGGATCGTCCGCGTTCACGGCCGCGACCACCACGTCTCCGACGCCGAGTACCGAGACATCCGCGCTGGCATCGACAGGCTGCGCGCTCCCATGCAGCTCGTCTGGGAGCTCTCCGGCGAGGACGTGCGCTTCCCCGTCGGTGGGCAGGGCATCGAGTTCCTCCGCGTTGACGCCTGACGCGCTCACAGCAGACCCGCCTCTCGGAGCTTCGCCTCAGCGAGCGTGACGCGCTGGAACGTAGCTGCGTCACCCCCGTGGTCTGGGTGCGTGCGCCGCTGAGCACCACGCAATACTCGTGCGACGGAGGAACTGCGCTCACGCGGGATGTGCCCGCCCCTCCACTGGTCACCGACCAGCGTTTCCAGGAAGTCCAGCGCGGCATCCGCCGTCGCGAACCCCGCCGGCGCCGCGGTCGCTTCGATCGCGAGGAACCCGCGGTACTGCTCGCCCCGCTTCGTCACCCCGTACCGGTCGACCTTGCGGAGCGCCTCGAGGGCGAGGGCGATCGCACGGAGGTTGTCCTGCCACGTCGTGAACGTGTCGCACGGGTAGGACAGGTGCCCATGCTTCGACTCGAGCGAGAAGATCACGCCCGGATGCTCAGCGACCGCATGCGCCCGTGGCTTCCCGTCGAGCCTCCACAGGTCACCGGCGGGGATCGCGATCAGCAGCTCGGCCGACATCCTCTGTGAGCGGGTGTCGCACAGGTGCCAGATCTCTCGGTCGAGAAGGTCGAGCGTGTCCGACAGTCCGGCCTTGAACAGCGACCGACTGCGGTTGCGGGTGAGCTCGCCGGGCCACTGCCGGATCGGCGCGACCGTCATCGTGTCAGGCCAGGCGCTCATGCTGCACGCCCCTCAGCCGTCGATGCGGCGTGGCACGGGCACTCGCACGGCACCTCAGTGTCGAGCTCGTCGCTCCACGCCATGTCCTGCCACGAAACCGGGTGCTTCCCTGCGGCGCAGTCCGGCGACATGCGCCCGATCAGGTCGACCGCGACCGGCTCGACGTCGCGCACGGCCTGCGCAGCCGCGAGCAGCGCCTCCCCGGCCGCTTCGACGAGCTCCGCGGCGAGCAGGATCGCCTGCTCCGGCGACATCTCGGTGCGCTTCTTCTTCCGCATGCGGAGCACGACCGTGGACTCGTCCGTCCAGTCCGCCGCCGCGACGAAGCGCGTGATGCTGATGTTCTCTTCGATAGCCATATCCCCAGTCCTTCTCTCAGTAGCTCGGTTCCCACGGCCACTGCTGCCCGTGGATCAGTCGTCTCGGCCATTCGCGTCGGTCGCGGTCGCCGCGCCAGCGGACCATGCTGAAAGTCCCGACCCGGCCCTCCTGGACCTTGTCGCGGCGCAGCCCTAGGCCGAACTCCGGCCAGCCCAGGAGCGTCGAGGATCCGCGGGGGCGGAGGCCGCGTTCCCCCGCGCTGTCGCGCTCGAGGCCCGCGTGGACCTCGATGAGCATCGCGAGGTCCCGCTCCCGGATGGAGTCGAGGGCGTTCAGCACCGGCTTCGCGTCCTCCTCCTTGTTCAGCGACCCGGACGTCATCCGGTACAGCGGGCCGAGAAGCAGCACGTCCGGGCGGGCCTCGTCGATCCACCGGTGAATCTGCGCGAGGTCATGCGGCTTCGTGATGTCCATCACCGGCACGCAGTGCACGGCGAGGAAGCTCCGCGGATCCCGGGCCCCGAACATCTGCGAGCGCTCCGTCAGCGACCGTGCGGCACGCCGCCACTGCCGTTCGCTGTTCTCCGCATCGATGACGAGCACGTTCACCGGCTCGATCGGGGTGAACTGGAACGGGTGGATGCCGGCGGCAGACAGGATCGCGATCTGCCGGAGGAACGTCGACTTCCCGACGCCCTCCGCGGCGGACAGCATGAGCCGGTCCTGCCGCTCGAGCAGACCAGGGATGACCCAGTCGTAGGCGTCCTCGTCCTCGGGGACGTCGAGCACCTCGCGCAGCCACCGGACGGACTTCGCACCGGTCGCGGCCTGGTCCTGGAGCTTGCGGAGGTCCTCGACGGCGCGAGCGATCGCGACGCCCGGTTCGACGGCATCCTGCTGCAGCCGCTTCCCGACGTCGATGACACCACGGCCGATCGCCGCGTCGGCGACGATCCCCGCGTAGTAGCCCGCGTTCGCCGCCGTCGGGACGATCGAGGTCAGCGCGTGGAGGTAGTCCACGCCGCCGGCCTGGTGCAACAGCCCGGTGCGCAGCAGCTCGTCCGTGACCGAGACGACGTCGACGGGAGCGTCGGTGCCCGAGAGCGTCCGGATCGCGGCGAAGATGACCTCGTGCTTCGGGAGGTTGAAGCTCGCGGCGTCCACGAGCTCCAGGCACTCCTTCAGCGCCTTCGCGGACAGCATCATCCCGCCGAGCACCGACTGCTCCGCGAACACGGCCTGGTCGATCACGGGCACGGACTCGCCGTACGGATCCTCGGGAGGCTGCTCGTCGATGTAGTCGCTCATGCGGACAGCTCCTTCCGGGATGCGCTGATGCGCTGGAACGCGGCGAGCGCCGGACCGTCGGTCTCGATGTCGTTGCCGAACTCGTCCTGGCGTGAGCCGAGACCGGCGAGCAGGATCCGCTCGACGCCGGCGCGGACGTGCGCGGGCTTCAGGTACTCGGTGGAGTCGCGGAAGTGAAGCCGGGCGGCTTCGAGCGACATCGTGAAGTCGAGGTCACCGACGAGCACGTGCCAGGCGATGATCGTCTCTTCCTCGACACGGCGGTTGTCGATGAGCTGGATGTTGGCGAGCAATGTCGCTGTCTCGTCGATGGTCATCGCGTCACCCCTGCCTCAGCGAGACGGCGCCCCATCTCCATGACGGAGTTCGCGCGTGCCGTCGGCGACTGCGCCTGGTGGCGGGACGCGTCACGTTTCGCCTGGAGCACGAGCGTGGAGAACTTCTCCCGCAGCGTCGGCATCGATCGGATGTTCGCCGCCCAGAACTCGTGCGAAGTTGACCATCGGATCATCCACTCGATCTGCTCAACCGAGTACCCGTCGAGGCGAATCAGCCGCTCGCACGCGGCCCGCCAGGTTTGACCGACCTTCCCGACCTTGTGCCCGTTCGCCACAACGAGCTCGGCGAGCAGAGCGCACAGCTCGTCGACCTTCGACTCGGCGCGCGCCGGGAGGGCGTCGCGTGCGACGTCCGATGTCTCTTCTTCTACGGGTTCTTCTTCTATAGAGAGGAGTGATTGCACGCCTGTGCCGGTTGGTCGGTCGTCAGGTGCCGGTTGGTCACCGGACCTACCGGCACCGGATGCCGGTTCGTCAGCCTCCGCGAACTCCGTGTCCGCGAGCGGCCCGTGCGGGAGCAGACGGTACCCATCCGTCAGAGCACCATGTCGCCCGGCGCCGGATCCTCGTCGCCTGCGGCGAATCACCTCGATCACGCCGCGGTCGATCAGCTTCTGCAGCGTGTCGCGGACCTTCCGCTCCGAGCACCGCGCCTCACGTGCAAGCGTCGCCTGCGAGGGGCGGATGCCGCCCGGGCCCGTGTGCGAGGCGAGAGCCGTGTAGACGGCGATCTCGTACCCGTCGATCGACTCGTCCCGAATCATCCAGTTCGGCACGGCCGCGAATCCCTCTGGCCTGCTCAATGTCCTGCTCCGTTCTTCACTCGTACGGCCAGTCCGCTGCTCGTCATGAGCCAGCAGCTGCCGTCCTGTCTTGTCACTCGCACGTCGGCGGGGATCGCGATCCCGATCGCCGAGACGAGGTACCCCTGTTCGCGGGCCTTCGCCCTGTTGCTCTCCACCCAGCCGTGGCATCCGGTCGTCCCGGTGCCGCAGAGGATGAGGCAGTTGCTGATGTCGCCGACCGCCGGGTCCGACGTGCCACCGTTGGCGCGGGGCTTCCTGTGATGCGCAGACCACCCGATGCCGCGGTCCTCGAACCGGAGCGGGCGCCGGCAGCGGAAGCACCGTCCCCGCTCCCGATCGAAGAACGCGACCCGGACCACCACCGCGGTGAAGTCCCCGACGCCCATCAGAGACGCGCCGTCCGGTACCAGTCCCACGACAGATTCCCGACGTGCTTGCACCCGGGGCACTCGACGATGCGGCCGAGCCGCTGAGCGACGATGGTTTCCCAGCGTGCGAAGCACTCGAGACACTTCGTGGTGCTCATCCCGCAGCAGATCGCCGTCAGCCCCCATGCAGCGGGGCCGCCGCACTCGGCACACGGGACGTCGAAGTCCAGCGCTTCAAGAACGACCCGGTCCTCGTCGACTTGCGGTCTCACTGCCCACTCCCGTTCCGGTAGGTGAGCTCGACTTGCTTACCGATCGACTGCAGGCGAGTGGTGAAGTCCGACAGGAGGTTGCCCACACGGCGGGCCTTCTCGAACACCACGACCGCACGGTCGTACGCCTCACGCTCAGCGACCGTCGCGAGCCGCACCCGAGACGGCTGCTCCCGCACTGGATACCCCGCCATGGCGAGCACCGCGGTGGCTTTCGCGTCCCCGAACTCGCCCGACGCCTTCCGTTTGATCTCCTCCGCCGTCGCGATGATCGCGACCATCCGCGCCGCCCACCGGGACGCATCATCAAGGTCACGGATCACCGAGTCCGGCGTCCGGATCATCGAACCGTCGAGCGGGTGCGCGATCAGCCGCGCTTCCTCGGTGAACGCTTCGAGCGTCTCGACGTCGATGAGCGTCCCGTCATCCCAGACGAGGACGTCGCCCTGACGGACGATCTGCCGCTGCCCGCTCATCCGAACACCCCGACCTCGACGACGTCGATCTGCTCACCGATCACGGCCTCGTGGACGATCTCCGCGCCACCGTCCGTCCGGGTGATGACGTGCAGCGCCTTCGCGGACCGGCTGCCGACGACCTTCAGCACGACGACGAGCTGCCCGCCGAGACGGACCCGGTCACCGGGCATGACGTCGCGGACGTCGATCCGCCCGGGGACGGGGCCGAGCGCAGCGCCCGGCACCCGCCGCCAGTCGATCCCGAGGATCGCGCCGTACTGATTCCGCACGAGAGGGACGCTCATGCCTGCTCACCAGCCTCTGCCGCGATATCGGCCTCGCAGTTGGTGCAGATGCCGCCGTCCTCGGCGACGCACTCGACGCCGCAGTTTGAGCACGTAAAGCCCAGATCCTGACTCGCCTGGACCTCCGGCTCGGCGGCGACGGCATCCGTCGGCTCATCCTCGACGACCTCCGCCTCTTCGACGACCTCGGCCGCGTGATGCACGGCGGCCCGCGCCCGGTCGGCGAGCGTCGGGATGCCGCGGCGGCGACGAGGTGCCGCATCGTCCTGCGCATCGCCGTCGGCGGACTCCAGCACCTGCGTGTCCATCTCGTCATCCGTGTAGATGCCAGAGAGGTCCTGCGGGAATGCCTTGCGGAGCGCCAGCGCCTCAGCGCACTTCGCGAGCTGCCCCGGCCCCCGGTCCTTCCACATGGCCGTGAGCTCACCGTTGCGCTTCGTCTGCGCGTACTCGTCCCACGTCGCGATGCCGACCATCGGGCGGTCCCAGTCGTGGCGGTACACCTTCACGCGCGCAGCGAGCGGGTGCTCCCCATGCAGGGCCTTCACGAACGCTGGCACCCACTCACCCGCCGGGGTCAGCCACTCGGCCTCGTCCTGGCCGGCGTACTGCTTCGACCGTTCCGCGATCACACGGAAACCGTCGATCGCCGTCTGCACCGACCACTCAAGGCCGTCCGACCCGAACCGGCCGATGCAGTAGATCTGGCGTGCAAGCGGGTCCAGGCCCGTCCGCTCGCAGATGTGCATGAACTTCGCGATCACGGGCCGCGGCGCGAGAACCTTCGCGCCCTTGTGCTCCCCGTACTGGTGGATGAACACCAGCCCGGCCGCCTCGACGACCGCCTTCTCTTCGTCGGTCCAGTCGCTCGCCGCCGTCGACGTCGGCATCAGTGCTGTGCTCACAGCAGGTCCTCCTCGAGCGCGTTCATCTGCCGCTCGTACCAAGCCGGCACGGGCAGGTCACGGATCTCTCCGCCGTCTTCGTCATCGCCGGGCCAGACGCCCTGCTCGGTGCACCACGCGAACAGATCGATCGCGGCGCGCATCTTCGCTTCCCCGCCGAGCTGCCACACGGGATTCGCGAGCTTCACGACGCGCACCTCGTACGGGGCGTCCTTCTCGACGAAGATCAGGTGCATCGGCGATGCCTTCTCACCGGTCACGAGCTCGACGAGCCGCCGATACACGACTGCCGACAGGTCGTAGCCGAAGTCGACGACGCTCGTCGTGATCCTCCGGGTGCGCACGTCGGCCGCCGACTTCAGGTCGATGAGTGTCGTTCCCGCGAGCCGGTCGATCCGCCCACGCAGGGGCACGCCGCTCTCAGGGTCCTCGGCGAACAGCGAGACCTCTGTGAAGCCCGGCTGCTCCAGCAGCGTGCGCGCCTTCGCGTTCGTCAAGACGGCGTCCGACGCGCGAACCACCTCGGCGAACGTCGCGGGCTTCAGCGGCACCTTGCCCTCCGAACGGGCGTTCGCGACGAACTCCTTCGCGCCCTTCGTCGAGACGGCACCGTTGGAAGAGAGAAGCGAGAACGGGATCTCCACGATCGGGAGACCGACGCCGAGGACCCGGGCGTGCACCGCATGCCCCACATCGAACTCCGTGCGCGGCCGGTTCTCCGTCCTCGACAGACGGAAGTACTTCGGCGACCGCAGAAGCGCCTTCATCCCGGACGCCGAGAGCGCAGGATGCGCGTGATACTCGTCCTCCGGCATGGCCGTCTCGAACCGCCCCGAGATCACCTCGGGGCGGTCCAGCGAGATCGCGCTCACGCATCCACCTCGGGCAGATCGAGCTGGTCCACGCCCGTGCGCTCCTTGAGGGCCGCGTCCCGGAGCTTCACCGCGGCCGCGATCGACTTCTCGTCGTGCAGCGGCTCGATGCTGAACGCCTTCACGACGGGGTACGTCTCCCCCGCCAGCGCCTTCGACACGACCTCGTCGAGCGTGTACGTCACGATCGCGACGATCGGCTGCGCGTCCTGCGCGTGATCGATGAGCTGCTGCTCCAGGCCGTAGAACCCGTTCCGCTCCTCCGGAGGCACACCCCGCGCGAAACTCGTCGGCTTGATTTCCATCGTTCCCATTCCCGTCTCGGCCGCTCAGGCGACCGACTCCACAGGCCACGCGACGTTCGCGTGCGCCTTCTCCTGCTTCACCGAATAGGGCATCCGCAGCCCCACCCGGTGCGCGCCGGCAGCCGCGAGCGCGACCGCATCAGCGACGTTGTGATCGGGCACGTGCACGCCCGGGAGCATCTGGACCACGGCAGCCGTGACCATCCGCTTCCTCTGCGGACCCTTCGTGCCCCGAGGGATCGTCCCGACGCCCGACAGCGCTTGCCGCGAGATCGGCGACACGAGCGCCACCGGCCCCCGCGCCATGAGCTGATCGATGAGCATCCACCGCAGCCCCGCCCGTTCATCCGCCAGCGGCGTGTACTTCGCGCTCATCGCCGGGCCCTCGACGACCGACAGCGTCAGCCGCGGCGGGACGATAGCGAGGATCTCGCGGAGCATCACCCGGATCCGGCGGCGCAGCGTCTCGACCGTCTCGACCTCGGCGGCGACCGTCCGGCCGCGCCACGTCTCCCACACCGGGTCTGCGGCATCCGGGCCATCACCGAAGCGGACGAGCGCGCAGCCGGAGATCGTCAGCGACGAGTCCACGCCGAGCACGACGCTCACCAGGTCACCGCCACTCCGACGACGGCCACACCGACCGCGAGCACCATCAGCACCCCGACCACCGTCGCGACCGGGAACCGGGACGGCACCAACGGGGGAAGCTTCACCGGCGCCGTGACCGCCGGGATCGACTCCGCGGGCGCCGGAGCATCCGACACGCTCACGACGCGTCCTCGGGCCAGATGCGCCGTGCAGCCTGAATCCCAGCATCATCCTTGGAGATGTTCGTGAGCGTCTTCACCGACTGGAAGTAGTCGCCGTTGACGAACCATGGCTGAGCCGAGTTCGGGAACTTCAGCAGCCACACCTCGCCTTCCTTCGCGTCATGCCAGGGCTTCACCTCCGGGTGCGCATCGAAGTACGCCCACGCCGCTTTGAACAGGCCTCTCAGGTAACCCTGCGGCTCGAAACCATGGGCGTCTTCCCGCGATGCCGTGAGGTGGATCCCGCTCCGCTCATCGATGACACGCACCCGACCGTCAGCCGAGGGGTAGACCACGAAGTCGGGGCTATGCGGGTCACGCCACCGCCCCCGGCGTGCGTCCTCCCGAGCCTGGAAGTACTCCTCGGCATCCATCACCTCGACCGGGCCGAGGTATCCGTTCGTGTGGTTGAAGTGCAACGCACCCGCCGTGTCAACCTTCACCAGCCGGCCGCTCCGTGCACGCCATTCGGGCGCGCCAAATACTGCTGTCATTTCACCCATCCCTAGGTTTCGTGTGAGTCGAAAAGTTCAGGCCGCGTCAACGACGCCAGAAGGCCCGAGTGAAGGCGCCGATCGCCCAGAAGTAGGTGCCGGCGAAGATCGTCACGAGCAGCAACAGACCGTCACGCTCGCGGGTCGTCACCAACCACAGGACCAGCGACAGAAGAGTGAGGATCAGAGACGCCATGCCGATCACGACACGCGCCGACCCGATCCGGTCAGGTCGAGGCTGCTCCCCAGCAGAGCCCCGACCCGCCGATGCCCCATCCCCAGAGGGCGCCCCGGGGTTCCCATCCCCGGAAGTCATGACTGCTCCCGCGTCGTGTGCACGGATGCCTCGACCCAGGCACGAACGTCGGACTCTGCGTAGACGACGACCTTGCCGTTCTCGCCGGTCGGCTTGCGGTACTTCGGTCCGAGGCCGCGCTTGCGCAGCTCCTGAAGGTTCGCCACGGTGATCCCCGGCACGAGCTCGCAGACCTGGGCCGGCGAGAGGTACCGATGCTCGACAGCGGGACGCCGCAGCGCGGTGACGTTGCTCACGCCGGCACCGCCACAGCCTCCGTGCGCTCCACGACGACGACTTCCCCGAAGGCCAGATCGAACGCCTGAGCGATGCCGACGACGGTGCGGAGATTCGGCTCGTCACCAGCCTTGAGACGGGTGAGCGTCTGCCGAGAAACCCCGATGGTGCGTGCAAAAGCCTCGTCACTCCGGATGCCGGAGTTGTCCTTGAGCCGGTCGAGGAGCCCGGGACGGATCTTCACCGTCGTACCAGTTGTTTCGGTCATGCACCGATCGTTACATGGGTGCACCAACGTGTCAACATCGTGAAACGATTGGCTTGCAAGTGGAACAAATGTGGTGCACACTTGCACCATGACGACCCCCTATGAGTGGCTCAAGATGATCGGCGCCACGGAATCCCTGCGCGACATCGCGAGCAAGACCGGAGTCAGCCACGCCACGCTGAGCAGGCAGATCAACGACGGCGGTTTCCTGATCGACACGACCATCCGACTCGCGCGCGCGTACGGGGTCTCCCCCGTAGGTGCGCTCGTCGCCAACGGCCACCTCACCGCCGAAGAAGCAGGTGTCGATCACGTCGAGTCCGCGCTCGAGGCCGCGACCGATGCACAGCTCGTCGATCAGATCGCGAAGCGTCTCGGCGTGACGGACTTCGGCACGGTGTTCGATCTGCCTGTCACCGAGGCGGTGGCGAACGTCAGACCGCTGCGGAAGCGCAATGTCCCTGCCCCCGAGCAGACTCCACTCCGCGGGGTCGCGAAGAAGAAGTCTCGCGACCGTGGAGGGGACGACGGGCAGGGCTGATGAACGACACCAGGCTGAAGCGCATCTACGACATGATCGACGCGCTGGGGGTGAGGATCGAGTACTGCGAGCTGCCCGAGGACATCGACGGCGAGTACATCCACGATGAGAAGCTCATCCGGATCCAGTTCGATCTGTCGACGCGGGTCTACCGGAGCACGCTCGCGCACGAGTGCTGCCATGCAGTGTTCGGAGACGTGACGTCGATGTTCGGTCCGATGAACGCGAAGCAGGAACGTCGCGCCGACGAGTGGGCTGCGCTGCGGATGATCGGGCTCGACGACTACCGGGCACAGGAGACGCGGCACGACGGCAACGTCGAGGCCATGGCGATCGCGCTGAACGTGACCGCCGACATGGTCGAGGTGTTCCGCGGCCTCCTTCTCCGCACCCCGGATGCCGTCTACGTCGACCCGCGCATGGGCGCCGGCCAGTTCGCACACCGGATCGAGGTCGCCTGATGGCAGACATCGACGACTACATGACGAAAGCCGGGAAGCGGTACATGGTCCGCTACCGGAAACCGGACAAGTCGCAGACGAAGAAGCGAGGCTTCCGGACGAAGAAGGAAGCCGAGCTGTTCCTCGCGAAGATCACCACGGCGAAGGCCGAGGGTGACTACATCGACCCGGCGCGCGGCCGCACGACCGTGAGCGACATCTCGACAGCGTGGCTGCGAAAGAAGAGCGCGCTGAAGCCTTCGTCGTTCAAGTCGATCGATACGGCCTGGCGGGTGCACGTTGAGCCGAAGTGGGGTTCCAGATCGGTATCGACCATCGAGCCGACCGAGGTGGAGAACTGGATTCAGGACATGGTCGAGGGCGTGGCCGTGTCCGCGCGCGAGCGAGTGACGAAGAAGGCCGGCGCTCCCCTCTCGGCGACCGTGATCCTGCGAGCCATGGGAGTGCTCGGCGGCATCCTCGATGACGCGATGCGGGACAGACGGATCGGGAAGAACCCGGCACGACGCGTCACGAACCTCCCGCGAAAGGTCTCGAAGAAGGATCGCCGGTATCTCACGGACGCTGAGGTCGCGCGGCTCGCCGGTGCCGTGAAGGACCCGCAGCTCGCCGTGCTCGTTCTCGTGCTGGCGTACTGCGGCATCCGCTGGGGCGAAGCTATCGGCCTCCGCGTGAAGCACGTGAACTTCCTCCGTCATCGGCTCCACATTCGGGAGAACGCGGTTCAGGTAAACGCCGACATCCACGTCGGGGAGCCGAAGTCGTGGGAACGTCGCACGGTCCCATTCCCCGCGTTCCTCACGAAGGCGCTCGAGAAGCTCACGGAGGACAAGGGCCCGAACGATCTCGTGTTCGCGAGCGCGACTGGTTCGCACATCCTCCGTCCGCGCACGTCGGAGACATCCGGATCCTGGTTCGTCGCAGCGCAGCGCGCCGCGGACATCCCACTCCTCACGATTCACGACCTGCGCCACACGGCAGCCTCACTCGCGATCAGCGCCGGAGCGAACGTCAAGGTCGTGCAGAAGATGCTGGGGCACAAGTCCGCGGCCATGACACTGGACACGTACGCAGACCTGTTCGACGACGACCTCGACAGCGTCGCCGAGCTGATGAACACCCGCGGCAAGGACACCGCGACAGCGGCGCTCAAGTTGATCGGCATGTCCGCCTGATTCAGAGTGTGCCCAAAGTGTGCCCACGGTCCAGTTATCCACAGGCCCAGTGGGCATAGAAAAACCCCCGTGTTCCCATACAGGAGTAGGGAACACGGGGGTTGATCTTGCGACAGCGACCTGGTGGAGCTGGGGGGAATCGAACCCCCGTCCAACGCTGAGTCTCCACGCCTTCTCCGGGCGCAGTCTGTGAAGACGTTCTGCTCGGCTCCGACCTTTGTCACAGACACCTAAGTCGACGAGCCCAGCCTGGCAAGAGTCCCACGTGACGTCCAGACGCCGTCACGCAGCAAGATTCCTAGATGACGCCAGGATCCGTGTCGGAATCACACACGGCCTGACGGACTATCGGGCTCGCTTAGGCAGCGAGGGCGAAGTCGTTGCGCTTGGCTTCGGCAACTATTTTTTTGCAGAGAGCGTTAACGAGATAACTCTGCATCCTCGGCCCGCTTCTCGTGGATTCACAGGCGCTGTCGAAACCGATCAGCCCCGTGGTCCTTCTCTCGAAGGAGCCGCTGTCACAGTGTGGAATTACCAGATCGGATGCCGCAGCACCCGAGCATCTCAGACTACAACGGATCCGCACCGTCCGCCATTCCCGCCCCTCGCGTAGAGTCGCCACATGAGCGATGTCACCGTCACCGTCCGCGGCGAGCACGAGGCGCGCATCGCGCCGGAGCGCGCCACCATCCGCGTCAGCGTCCGCACCGATGGCCCCGACCGCACCGCAGTCGTCGAGCGCGCACTCGAGCTCGCCGATCCGCTTCGTTCCGGCCTGGTCGAGCGCAAAGCGGCGTCCACCCTCATCGAGTGGACCAGCAAGAACCTTTCGGTCCGAGCAGAACGCCCGTGGAGCAACGACGGCAGGCGGCTCGCTCCCGTGTACTACGCGAGCGTCGATTTCACGGCGACGTTCTCCTCAGCATCCGAACTGTCGCTCTGGGTCACCGACGTCTCCGCCTGGGAGGGCGTCGAGATCGGCTGGGTGAACTGGCACCTCACCCCGGAGACCAACGCGCGTGTCGAACGAGAGGTGGCCGCCGAGGCTGTGCGCGTCGCCGTCAACCGGGCGGAGGCCTACGCGACGGCTCTCGGTCGCAGCGCCGTCGTCCCCGTCGAGATCGCCGACGTCGGGCTCATCTCCGCCGGTGCACCCGCTCCCCCGACTCCGAGCATGAAATCGCGCGCGATGTCGTTCGACATGGTGCAGGAGTCGGGGTCTATGTCGTACGAGCCCGATGAGATCGTGATCGCTGCGACGGTCGAGGCGCGCTTCATCGCTTCGTGATGCCCGCGGCGCGGCCGCGCGAACGAGGCCGCACCGCGGGGTCACCCTGTGAAGTCACGCAGCCGAGTCGAAGTCCGCGAGCTCGGCCGCGAGCCGCTCCGACACACGCGCATGCACGGCGGTGCCCGCCTCACGGTGCTCGACCGAGAGCAGCATCCCCGTCTCGTGGATCGCCGCGACGAGATCGCCCCGGTCGTAAGGGATCACGACGTTCACCTCGACGGCAGGCTTCGGAAGCGCCTCTTCGACCGCAGCACGCAACTCGGCGATTCCCTCACCGGATCGCGACGAGACGAAATGCGCCGATGGGACAAGGCCGCGCAGAACGAGCCGTTCGCCGTCATCGATGAGATCGGCCTTGTTGAAGACCACGATCTCCGGCAGATCCCGCACGCCGACATCGCCCATCACGTCGCGCACGGTCTGCAGCTGTCCGGCCGGGTCCGGATGGGATCCGTCGACCACGTGGAGCACGACGTCGGCATCACCGACCTCTTCCAGCGTCGAACGGAACGCCTCGACCAGCTGATGCGGCAGATTGCGCACGAACCCGACGGTGTCGGTCAGCGTGAACACCCGACCATCGGACGTCTCGGTGCGTCGCACGGTGGCGTCGAGCGTTGCGAACAGGGCGTTCTCGACGAGTACGCCCGCGCTCGTGAGAGCGTTCAACAGACTCGACTTGCCGGCGTTCGTGTACCCGGCGATCGCGACGGAGGGGATCGTGTTGCGCTTGCGCTCGGCACGCTTCGCCTCACGCGCGGGACCGAAGTCGCGGATCTGCTTGCGCAGCAGCGCCATCTTCGTGCGGATACGGCGTCGGTCGAGCTCGATCTTCGTCTCACCCGGTCCGCGCGAACCCATACCTGCACCGCCGGCGCCGACCTGACCGCCGGCCTGACGGCTCATCGAGTCACCCCATCCGCGCAGTCGCGGGAGGAGGTACTCGAGCTGGGCGAGCTCGACCTGGGCCTTGCCCTCTCGACTCTTCGCGTGCTGGCTGAAGATGTCGAGGATCACTGTGGTCCGGTCGATGACCTTGACCTTGACGACGTCCTCAAGGGCACGCCGCTGGCTGGGAGCGAGCTCCGTATCGGCGATGACCGTGTCGGCGCCGGTCGCAGCGACGATGTCTTTGAGCTCCTGCGCCTTGCCTCGTCCGATGTACGTCGCCGCATCCGGGTGCGGTCGCCGCTGCAGCACGCCGTCGAGGACGACGGCACCCGCGGTCTCCGCGAGCGCTGCGAGCTCGCGGAGCGAGTTCTCGGCATCCTCCTGCGATCCCTGCGGATACACGCCGACGAGCACGACGTTCTCGAGCCTCAGCTGGCGGTACTCGACCTCGGTGACATCCTCGAGCTCGGTCGAGAGTCCGCCGACACGGCGCAGTGCGTGCCGGTCCTCGAGATCCCATTGATCGCCGTCCGCCCTGCTATGCGCTGCGGTGGATTCATCCTGCAGCGCCTGTGCCGCCCCGAATACGCGGACCTCGGTCCGGCGGTCCGCATTCGCGAGAACGCGGTCGACTGCGTCGTCGTCTGTGGGGGGTGTGGTGATTTCCGTCATCCGTTCCTTTGTCTCTGGTCGAGTCGGAGCCTTAACCTTAGCCCGCACTCTCCGGTACGCTCCCGGTATGGGGTCCGACCACTACTTCTCTGCGACCCCGGCAAGCCCCGAGAACCTGCGGACGATCAGAGTGTCGCTCGCGGGCCGCGATCTCGAGTTGACCACCGCAGGTGGCATCTTCAGCCCGGACCGTCTCGATGCCGGAACCGCAGTCCTCCTCGCCAACACGCCTCCGGTGCCACCGGGAGGCGACCTTCTCGACCTCGGCAGCGGATGGGGTCCCATCACGCTGTCGATGGCGCTGAGTTCGCCCCACGCGACCGTCTGGGCCGTGGATGTCAACGAGCGTGCTCTCGATCTCGTGCGCCGCAACGCGGCTTCCCTGGGTCTCACTAATGTCAACGCGGTTCTGCCCGACGATGTTCCCGATGGCGTCACGTTCCGCACGATCCGTTCGAATCCGCCCATCCGGGTCGGCAAGAACGAGCTGCACGGCCTCCTCGAGCGGTGGATCCCGCGCCTCGACGAGCGCAGTGACGCATGGCTGGTGGTGCAGCGCAACCTCGGTGCGGACTCGCTGCAGCGGTGGATCGGCTCGACCTTCCACCCGGGCTACAGCGTGCACCGCACCGCGACGGGCAAGGGATATCGGGTGTTGAAGGTGCGCAAGCACGGCAGCCCGCCGACCGAGCCCATCTCGCTCGCCTGAGAGCGATCAGTCCCGTGGGCTCAACATCCCTGCGAGCGAACGCATATCGGTGAACACGCTGGTCCCCTCGCCCTCCAGCCATTCCGACGGAGTGAGACCGCCCGCATAGCCGAAAGCCCGCATTCCGGCCGCACGGGCCGCGGCGATGCCGAATCGGCTGTCCTCGATCACGACACATCGTGACGGTTCGACGCCGAGACTCCGCGCAGCGTGCAGGAAGAGATCGGGAGCGGGCTTGCCCTCGGGTACATCGTCGGCGCTGAAGATCCGACCCTCGAAGCGTGTCAGCAGTCCGGTGAGGCCGAGATTGCGTCGGATCTTCGCATGGGAACCGCTGGATGCCACGCAGATCGGCAGCACGATCGCGTCGAGTGCCTCGATGATGCCGTCGACGGCCTGCAGCTCCCGGTCGAAGACCTCGGTGTACCAGGGCAGGTAGGGCTCTTCCCAGTCGTCGGCGAGGTGATGCCCCAGATGCGCCTCGACCTCGGCACGGAAGTGCGCGGACGAACGCCCGACGAACCGATGCAGGATCTCATCGTGCGTGAGGCTCCAGCCGAGTTCCGCGAGCACGCGACGATCGAGCTCGATCGAGAGGCGTTCACTGTCGACGAGAACACCGTCGCAGTCGAAGATCACGAGTTCGACGGCATCCTCATCGGACATCAGATCAGGTCGACCTCGCCGTGGAAGACCAGCGTGGCCGGACCCGAGAGCGCGACATGCTCGCCGTCCTCAGCGGGGAACATGCGCACGCCGAGCGTGCCGCCCGGCACCTCGACACGCCAGTTGTTGGGTGCCTTCTCCCCCGCCCAGTACCTCACCGCGAGGGCGGTTGCCGCGACACCCGTGCCGCAGCTGAGGGTCTCGCCGACACCACGCTCCGACACCCGCATGCTCACGTGTCCGACGCCGTCACGCACGAGCGGCTCGCCGGGGACGACGAACTCCACGTTCGCCCCGGCAGGAAGGGCCGGCTCCAGCCGCGGCGTACGGTGCAGATCCAGCGAGGACAGCTCACTCTCCGAGGCGAGCGCCACCACGACGTGCGGGTTCCCCACGTCGATGCCCAGGCCCGGACGCGTGACCTCGAGACCGTCCGCGGTGACCAGCGGATCGGCGCCGGTCAGCTTCCAGAGCCCGAGATCGACCTGGTACCCGGTCTCGCTGCGGGTCACGTCGCGCACGCCGGCGCGAGTACCGATCGGGAGGGTCGATCCCGGCTCGATCACAGCCAGACCGGAACGGACCAGATAGTGGGCGAAGACCCGGATGCCGTTGCCGCACATCTCGGCGATCGAGCCGTCCGCATTCCGATAGTCCATGAACCACTCGGCGTCGGGTTCCTCAGCGAGGGCGGCAGCACCGTCAGGGAGGGACGCCGAACGCACGACGCGCAGGATGCCGTCTCCGCCGATGCCGAAGTGGCGATCGCACAGCGCGGCGACCTGCTCGGCCGAGAGCTCGAGCTCTCCGTCGGGATCGGCGATGATGACGAAGTCGTTGCCGGTGCCGTGTCCCTTGGTGAATGCGACCATGCTCTCCAGTCTAGGGAAGCGTCGCTATGCGTCGGCGATGAGACGCTTGCCGGTGTTCGAGACGTCGAAGCGCTCATAGCCGAGCGCATCGTAGAAACCGAGGACCTTCTCGTTGCCCCCGCGCACCATCAACTGCACCTTGGGGCACCCCATCCCGAGCAGCAGCCGCTCCGCCTCGGTCACCAGCGCGCGGGCGACGCCCTGTCGGCGGTGTGACTCGGCGACGGCGAGGTAGTACAGCCATCCGCGATGCCCGTCGTAGCCGGCCATGACGCTGCCGACGATGCCGCCGTCGCCCGTGGCCACCTTCGCCTCCGCGTCGGGTCCCGCTTCGGTCTCCGCCACGAGGAAGAGCTCCGGCTGCACCTCGAGCTTGCGTCGGATGTCAGCCCGAGGGTCGTTCCACGGACGGGTCAGGCCCGCCTGCTCCCAGAGCCGCACGACCGGCTCGATGTCATCGTTCCGGAACGGTCGCAGCATCCACGTCATTCCGTCGACTCTACGGGCTCTCCCTTTTCACCGGAGACCACGCGATACCGTCCGCAGAGGAACGCGCGATTGCGGGCGACCTCGAGCAGTTCGAGATCGAGAGCGCGCGGCAGCAGCGGCGCCCCCGACCCCAGCGTCACCGGTGCGAACTGCACCCAAACCTCGTCGAGCAGTCCGGCGTCCGCGAACTGTCCGGCGAGGTCACCGCCTCCCACGACCCAGAGATCCGCGCCCGCTGCGGCGCGCGTCATCTGCTCGTGCACCGCACGCACGTCGTCGTGGGTGAGCCGCACGTCGGCGCCGTCCGGCAGCACCAGATCGCGATGCGTGAACACCCACGTCGGCTGCGCATAGCCCCAGCGCCCCTCCTCGTGGCGCATCACCCACTCGTAGGTCGATGCGCCCATCGCGAGAGCGCCGACGCGCGTCTCGAACGCCTGGTATGCCATCGGCCCGTTCTCGTCGATGTCCTGGGACAGCAGCCAGTCGAGCGAATGGTCGTCGGTCGCGATGAAACCATCGAGGCTGGAAGCCGTGTAGAAGATCGTCGTCATGCTGGCATGCTCTCAGGGGCCACCGACATCGATCAGTCCGCGAGCAACCGCTCAGCGTCGACGGGAGCGGAGTGCCATTCCAGGCCCGGGTAGCGCTTGAACCACGACACCTGCCTGCGGGCGTATCGACGGGTGAGCGCCTGGGTCTCGGCGATGGCCTCGGCCTCGCTCGATCGGCCGTCGAGCTGCGCCAGCGCCTGCGCGTAGCCGATCGCGCGACGCGCCGTGACACCGCTTTCGAGTCCGTGCTCACGAAGCGCCCTGACCTCGTCCACGAGGCCGGCGGCCCACATCCGCACCACCCGCGCATCGAGACGTTCCACCAGCTCGGGTCTGTCCACGTGCACGCCGATGAGACGGGTGCGCGGGTACCAGAGCTGCGGCGTCTCGGGAAGAACCGCCCCGTGGGTCGCGCTGCCCTGCTCGATGACTTCGAGAGCACGGACGATGCGACGTCCGTTGTGCGGGTCGACCCTGGCGGCGGTCTCAGGATCGGCGGCCCGAAGCCGACCGAGCAATGCCGCGGCCCCGTGCGCCTCGAGCTCTGCCTCGAGTCTCGCCCTGATCTCGGCATCCCTCGGCGGGAACCGGAAGTCGAACACGACGCTCGAGACGTACAGACCAGACCCGCCGACGAGGATCGCATCACCCCCACGTGCGTGGATGCCCGAGATGGTCTCGCGCGCCAGCGGCTGGTACCAGGCGACCGCAGCCTCCTCGGCGACCTCGCGCACGTCGAAGAGATGGTGCGGGATGCCGCGACGCTCGGAGGGCGAGAGCTTCGCCGTGCCGATGTCCATCCCGCGATACAGCTGCATCGCGTCGACGTTGACGATCTCGGCGGGGTTGCCTCGCTCGCGCAGACGCTCGGCGAGATCGAGGGCGAGGTCGCTCTTGCCCGTGCCCGTCGCACCGACGACCGCCCACAGGCGAGGTCGGGTCACACTCCCACGCGCAGGGTCGGCAGACCCAGCGAGACCGCCCGTGGTGTGCCGTCCGATGCCGGCGTCGGCACCGCGCACGACTCGGCCTGCGAACGATCCCAGGCGTCGCCCCCGCGCGTCCGCCGGATGCGCAGCGGCGCACCGGTCGGGTCGTCCGCGAGCAGGTGGAACGGAGCTGCGTGCGTGATCCTCACCGTCACCGCATCGCCCGGGCGCGGATGCTCGGAACCGGCGGTGACCTCGAAGTGCACGAGACGGTTGTCCTTCGCGCGTCCCGTGAGACGGTGGGTCTCGGCATCCTTCTTGCCCTCGCCGACCGACACGATGAGCTCGACCTCTCGGCCGACCTGCTTCTGGTTCTCCTCCAGCGAGATCCGCTCCTGCAGGGCGATGAGACGGTTGTACCGGTCCTGGACGATCTCCTTGGGGATCTGATCCTCCATCGTCGCCGCCGGAGTTCCCTCGCGGATCGAGTACTGGAACGTGAAGGCACCGGAGAACCGGGACAGCTCGACCACACGCAGGGTGTCCTGGAAGTCCTCCTCGGTCTCGCCGGGGAAGCCCACGATGATGTCCGTGGTGATCGCGGCGTTCGGGATGCGCGCGCGCACCTTCTCGATGATGCCGAGGAAGCGTTCGCTGCGGTACGAGCGTCGCATCGCTTTGAGGATGCGGTCGCTTCCCGACTGCAGAGGCATGTGCAGCTGCGGCATCACGTTGGGCGTCTCGGCCATCGCGTCGATGACATCGTCCGTGAAGGCCGCCGGATGGGGGCTGGTGAAGCGGACGCGCTCGAGACCCTCGATCTCACCGGTCGCACGCAGGAGCTTGCCGAACGCGAGACGATCGCCGAACTCGACGCCGTAGGAGTTCACGTTCTGGCCGAGCAGCGTGACCTCGATCGCGCCGTCCTCCACGAGCAGCCGGATCTCGTTGAGGATATCGCCGGGGCGACGGTCCTTCTCCTTGCCCCGCAGGCTCGGGACGATGCAGAACGTGCAGGTGTTGTTGCAGCCCACAGAGATCGACACCCACCCGCTGTGTGCGGAGTCGCGCTTGGTCGGCAGCGTCGAGGGGAAGACCTCGAGGGACTCGAGGATCTCGAGCTCGGCATCGCCGTTGTGGCGCGCCCGCTCGAGAAGGCCGGGGAGCGAGCCCATGTTGTGGGTGCCGAAGACGACGTCGACCCACGGTGCCTTGTCCAACACGGCCTGCTTGTCCATCTGCGCGAGACATCCGCCCACCGCGATCTGCATGCCGTCCTTGCGGCGCTTGACCGCGGCGAGCTGGCCCAGCGTGCCGTAGAGCTTCCCCGCGGCGTTGTCGCGGACCGCGCAGGTGTTGATGATCACGACGTCGGCCTCGTCGCCGATGTCGGCTCGCACGTAGCCGGCACTCTCGAGGGAGCCGGAGAGGCGCTCGGAGTCGTGGACGTTCATCTGGCACCCGAAGGTGCGGACCTCGTACGTACGCTGACGCCCATCGAGGTCCACTGCTGCCGACGACGCGGAGATGATCGTCGGTTCACTGCGCGGAGTAGTCATGATCCCTCGATTCTACGTTCGCCGTCCGTCCGATCCGCTCAGGCGTCTCCACAGAGTTCATAAGCAGATCATCATCTCCCCTTACGAATCGCATCATCGCGATCCCTAGCGTCGACCACGTTGACCTGCCGCGCCTCCGGGCGCCCTCCACCCGCACACCCGACAGGAGACGACGCCGCAATGAGCGCTCGAACCTTTCTCGCACGCTTCCGGCGGCGCACCAAGATCATCACCGCTGCCGCCGCCCTGACCGTCGCAGCAGTGGCGATCTGGGTGTTCGCCTTTCTGCTCCCCTCGCAGGACACGGCCGGCGAGACCATCACCCAGACCACCACCGCGAGCCTGCGGACCCTCGAGAAGACAGTGGACGCCAGCGGAACCGTGACACCCGCTGTGCAGGAGGACATCGCGTTCGCCGTCTCCGGCACGGTCACCGCGGTCAATGTCACCGCCGGCCAGACGGTCGCCGCGGGCGATGTGCTCGCAACCGTCGACACGCTCCAGCTCGAAGCCGACCTGCTCGACGCGAAGGCCACCCTCGCGGAGGCGCAGGCGACCCTGGCGGATGCCGAGGACGCCGATTCCTCGGATGCTCGCATCAACGCCGCATCCGCCGCCGTCGACGTCGCACAGTCGAGCGTGGACGCGGCGAACACCGCGATGTCGGACGCCATGCTCGTCGCCCCCGCCGGCGGCCTCATCACCAGCGTCGGCGTCGCCGTCGGCGACAGAGTGAGCGGATCGTCGTCCGCGTCGAGCTCGAGTCCCGCCTCATCGACCGGATCCTCCGGCGGAGCGGCCACTCCCGGCTCCACGTCGAGCAGCTCCGGGTCCTCGTCGAGCACGACGAGCAGCAGCGCTTTCACCCTGGTGAGCACCACATCATGGAGCCTGGACGTCTCGGTCGGCGAGACGGATGTCGCGAACGTGCAGGTCGGCCAGCAGGTCGAGCTCACCGACGACGACGGCAACGAGTACTTCGGCACAGTCTCCGAGGTGGGTCTGCTACCCAGCACGTCGAGCGGTTCCGCTCAGTACCCCGCGACGATCACCATCACGGGCGATGGCGAGGGCCTCTTCGACGGGATATCCCTCACCGGCTCGATCGTCTACGAGCGCCGCACGGACGTTCTCGCCGTGCCGTCGGCGGCGGTGACGACGACCGACGGAACGAGCACGGTCACCGTCGTGGACGCGGACGGCGCGCAGTCCGAGGTGACCGTCGAGGTCGGCGAGTCGAGCGGTCAGTACACCGAGATCCTCTCCGGCATAGCCGAAGGCGACGAGATCGTGGTGGCGAGCTTCACTCCGGGCGAAGGCAACACCGGAACCGGAGGCTTCCCCGGTGGGGACAGCACCGGAGGCTTCCCCGGCGGCGACAGCACCGGAGGCTTCCCCGGCGGCGGAACGGGTCAGATGCCCGGCGGACAGGGAGGCGCCGAATGAGCGGCATCCTCGTCGACGATGATCCCCGAGCCGGCCGTCCCTCCGACGGGGACGCGGTCATCGAGCTGATCGATGCGCGCAAGACCTACCGCACCGGCGACATCGAGTTCGAGGCGCTGCGCGGCATCGACCTCCGCGTCGACGAGGGCGAGTACCTCGCGATCATGGGGCCCTCCGGCTCGGGGAAGTCCACGCTGATGAACATCCTGGGGTGCCTCGACGTGCTCACCTCCGGCTCCTATCGACTCGGCGGCGAGGATGTCGCAGAACTGACCGAGACGACCCTCGCGCGGGTGCGCAACCGAAGGATCGGGTTCGTCTTCCAGCAGTTCCACCTGCTTCCCTCCCTGTCGGCTCTGCGCAACGTCGAGCTGCCGCTCGTCTACGCGGGCATCGGGAAGGAGGAGCGCCGGGATCGCGCGGAGGCGGCCCTGCGGCGCGTGGGCCTCGGCGAGCGGCTCGCGAATCGACCCAGCGAACTCTCCGGAGGGCAGCAGCAGCGCGTCGCCGTGGCGCGGGCGCTCGTCGGCGACCCGACCATGATCCTCGCCGATGAGCCGACCGGAAACCTCGACTCGCAGTCCACCGCGGACGTCCTCGGACTCCTCGACGAGTTGAACGATTCGGGGCGCACCATCGTCCTCATCACGCACGAGCTCGAGGTCGCGGAGCGCTCCGGACGCGTCGCGCTCGTCCGCGACGGCATGATCCACGATGACGAGGTGACGGCATGAACTGGTCGGAGACGCTCGCCACCGCGTGGCACGCCATCCGTTCGCACACCCTGCGCTCCCTGCTGACGGTTCTCGGCATCCTCGTCGGAGTCGCCGCGGTCGTCGTGACCGTCGGCCTCGGCCTCGGCACGCAGAAGGACGTGAGCGAGGAGATCAGCTCCCTCGGCAGCAATCTCCTGATCGTCTCCCCCGGCTCCAGCACGGACTCCAGCGGCGTGCGAGGCGGATTCGGCACGTCGACCACGCTGACCGCGTCCGACGCCGAGGCCTTGGATTCCGAGATCGCGGCCCCCGACGTGCAGAGCGTCGCGCCGGAGAAGACGTCGTCGCTGTCGCTCGTGGCGAACGACACGAACTGGACGACGACCGTCACCGCGACGACGACCTCATGGCCCGAGGTCCGTTCCCGTGAGCCGGCCGTCGGCGAGTTCTTCAGCGAGGAGGACTATTCGACCAGTGCGAGCGTCGTGGTTCTCGGCTCCGAGACCGCCGACGAACTGTTCGGCACGACGAACGTCGTCGGACAGTCCGTGACGATCGACGGATCGAGCTTCGAGATCATCGGCGTCCTCGAATCCGCAGGGTCGAGTTCGTCGACGAACCTCGACGACGCCGCGATCATCCCGCTGACGACCGCCGCGAGCACCGTGATGGGAGGCACCACAGCGTCGGCCGTGAACACCATCTACGTGAAGTCCGCGTCCGACGAGGTGCTGTCGGCCGCTTATCAGGAGGTCGAGTCGATCCTGCTGAACGTTCACGGCATCACCGACGCCGACAGCGCCGACTTCACGCTCGAGAGCCAGGATGCTCTCGTCAGCACCGCCACCTCGATCTACCAGACGCTCACCGTGCTGCTCGCCGGGGTCGCCGCGCTGTCGCTGCTGGTCGGTGGCATCGGAGTGATGAACATCATGCTCGTCTCCGTCACCGAACGCACTCGGGAGATCGGACTGCGCAAGGCGCTCGGAGCCCCACCGGGAGCGATCCGCAACCAGTTCCTCCTCGAGGCCGCGGTGCTCGGCCTCGGCGGAGGTCTGGTCGGCGCGGTCCTGGGCATCGTCGTCGCCTGGCTGCTGCCGGGCATCATCGGCAGCTCGGTCGTCGTCTCGGTGCCCATCGTGTTCGTGGCACTCGGGGTCGCGGTCGCCATCAGCCTCACTTTCGGGGTCTACCCCGCCACGCGAGCCGCACGGCTCGTTCCCATCGATGCTCTCCGCAGCGAATGACACCTCCTTCGAAAGGACACCGTTCATGACACTCTCCACATCCTCCCGACTGCGATCCCTCGTGCTCGCCTCCTCGCTGCTCCTCACCGGAGGGATGCTGCTCGCCGGCTGCGCAGCCGCGAACGCAGACCCGGAGCCCACCTCGACCGAGCAGTCCACGACGGATGCCGCACAGACTCCGAGGACGCCATCGGGGGTCAGCGGCCTCATCGCCTCCGCAGAGGACGGGCTGTTGCAGGTGCAGAGTTCCGACGCGCAGACCGCGGTCCGCTACACCGACGAGACGACCGTGACCAAGAGCGTCACGATCGACACCTCGACGATCACGGTCGGCTCGTGCGTGACCGCGATCACCGACGAGGACGGCACGACGGCCAGGTCGATCACGGTCACGGATGCTGCCGACGACGGCACGTGCTCGCTCGGCGGTGGCGGCGGCTTCCCCGGAGGAGACAGCGCGGGTATGCCGACCGACGGCGAGCGACCCGAGGCGATGCCGACCGATATGCCCAGCGGCGCGCCCGACGGCTCCGCTGACGCCGAGGGCTTCCCCGGCGGAGAAGGAGGCGGCTTCGGCGGATTCACGAGCGGAACGGTGACGGCCGTGGCCGATGGCGTCCTCACGGTCGAATCCACGGGCTTCGGAGACGACGCCGAGACCACGACGACCGACATCACCGTCACCGCGGATACGACGGCGACCGGGACGGTGGCAGCGACGACCGCCGACATCGCCACGGGACTCTGCGTGACGGCCGCGGGCGAGGCGGACGACGCGGGCGGATATGACGCGACGTCGCTGTCGCTGTCGGATGCCGACGAGAACGGCGAGTGCAGCACGGGATTCGGCGGGTTCCCGGGCGGCGGCGCTCCGGGCGTCATGGATCAGGGAGGCGACGAATGAGTGACGACGACCTGTTCGACGACCTGAAACATCACGACGTGAATCAGGGCGAGCCGGATCCGGAAGCGCGCGCTCCCTTGTCGCGTCGCCTCGGCGTCGGCGCGCGTGCCGTGTTCGGTTCGCGCCGCAACCGTGTGATCGCAGGTGCCGCCGCTACGGCGGTCGTCCTGGCCTCCGTATCGGGTGCCGTGTACGCGGCGACGCAGAGCGACTCCGGAAACTACCGGACGGCGGAGGCCGAGGTCGCCGACGTGTCGGAGACCCTCGCGCTCAGCGGACAGCTCGCATCGAGCAGTTCAGTCGACGCCGCTTTCCAGGTGGCCGGAACCGTCTCCGAGGTGCAGGTCGTCCTGGGCGACACCGTCGAGGCCGGCCAACAGCTCGCCACGCTCGACGGCACAGACCTCGACGACGCCGTGACGTCGGCCGAGGACGCGGTCGCCAGCGCCGAGCAGACGCTCGAGGACGCCCTCGACGCCCAGGCATCGGGAACGGCGAGCATCTCCAGCACGTCGGACACCTCCGGCACGTCGTCGGCACCGTCCAGCGGATCGACCGGGTCCGCGGGGACGTCGTCGACCTCCGGCTCGTCCGAGACTCCGAGCACGTCGCAGAACGGGTCGGGTGGGAGTGGGGCGGATGGTTCCGCGACAGCGGATGCCGCTCGCGCGGTCTCCGAGGCGCAGCAGACGCTGCTCGCGCAGTACGACGCGACGACGGCCGCCGGCGACGCGTCGACGACCGCCTTCGTACAGGCGCAGGAGATCTGCGCGCCCTTCCTCTCCGCGACGCTCACCGTGAGCGACTCCGATGGTGAGGGCTCGGCACCGGATGCCACGGACACCTCCCCGGAGGAGGGCAGCGTCGACGGCACGACCCCGGCGGACGGGAGCACCGGAGACACGAACGCCGAGGGAACGGGCACGGACGACACCTCGTCGGACGGCACCGATCAGGCCGCCGCCCTGCAGGCGGCACTGGAGAGCGCACAGGGGCGGTTGAGCGAGTGCCAGGCCGCGGTGTCCGCGACACAGGATGCGCAGACCGCGACTGCGTCGGCGAACACCGCACTGACGGATGCCGCGACAGCGCTGAACGAGAAGGTCGCAGCGCTCCAGGTGCTTCTGACCGCGGATTCAGGCGCCGGAAGTGCTGCCTCGACGTCGCAGACCTCCGGGAGCGCGTCGAGCTCCGCAGCGGATTCGGCGGCGTCATCGACGGCGCCCGACACGACCGCGAGCAGCGGCTCCGGCACCACGACATCCTCGCCGTCGGGAGCATCGTCGACCATCGGAGCCGAAGCCTCCGGCGTCGCCGGCGCGCCCGGCACCGTCACAGCGGAGCAGATCCTCGCGGATCAGGCCGCGATCGACCTCGCAGAGGCGCAGCTCGCGATCGCGCAGCAGAACGTCACCTTCGCGTCGCTGACCACGCCGATCAGTGGCACGGTGGTCCAGGTGTCCCTCGCCGCCGGCGACAGCGTGTCCGCCGCATCCGATTCCGCCGTGATCACCGTGCAGAGCGACGGCGGCTACGTCGTCGAGACGACGGTCTCGCTCAGCAAGATCGCGAAGGTCGCAACCGGGCAGACCGCTGAGGTCTCTCTGCCCGCGTTCGACTCGACCTACACCGGCGAGGTGTCGTCGATCGGGGTGCTGAACGTCTCCGAGACGTCCACGCCCTCGTACACGGTCACCGTCGCCGTGGACGCCGACGACTCTCCCCGGATCGGGGCGACGGCGAACCTGGAGGTCGATCTGTCGGACGCGTCAGGAGTGCTGACCGTCCCCACATCGGCGATCACCCGATCCGGCTCCTCAGCGACGGTCACGGTCCTTCAGGACGGCACTGCACAGCAGGTCTCCGTGTCGCTGGGTGCGGTCGGCTCGGAACGGACGGAGATCCTCGATGGTCTCGAGGAGGGTGATGTCGTCGTCCTCGCGGACCTCGATCAGGTGATCACGAGCGACGACGAGACCAGCACGGGTCTCACGGGTCTCGGTGGCTCCACCGACAGCTCCTTCCCCGGTGGAGACTTCTCCGGCGGTTTCCCTTCGGGAGGATTCCCCTCCGGCGGTGACGCGCCGACCTTCCCCGCGGGATGAGCTCGGCCACACCATCGATGTCGACCGTCCTCACCTCGGAGCGCTCTCCCTGTCGAGAGCGCTCCGAGGCGAAGACCGTCATTCGAAACGGACGCCGGATGACGGGCGAGCGGAGTAGTTCTCCGCGACGACGGCTCTGAGAACCGACGACACCACGCCACCGGGATACCCCCGACGTGCGAGTTGCCCGGACAGCCGCCGCTTCGCGGTCTCGGCATCGAAGCGTCCGAGAGAGCGCATCTTGCTCCGCGCGAACTCGAGGGCGCGTTCGTAATCGTCGTCGGGCACGTCTTCCAGAGCGGCATCGATCGTCTCTCGAGGGATGCCTCGCTGCGCCATCAACCGGGCGAGCGCCGTGCGTCCCTGCCCCTTTCGCTCGACACCCGATGTCACCAGCAGACTCGCCAGAGTCGCGTCGTCGAGGTAGCCGCGACGGCAGAAGTCATCGATCACATCGTCGATGCCCTCGCCCGGGAGGCGGTGACCCTCGAGATCGAAACCTCGCAGGATCGCTCGCGCCTCCGACTCCGACAGCGACCTGCTGCGGAGCTTGCGCACCAGCAGCGCCTCCGCGGCCTGACGCACCGTCTCGACATCGAGCACGTTCTCCGCAGAGGACTGCTCATCACCGGGCCCCTTCAGCGCACGCAGTCTCACCGGTCGACGCCCGGGCGCTCCGCCTGCCGGGTGATCTCGTCCGACGGCGTCTGCCGCGGACCGACCCGAGCGCGTCGTCCCGGTCGGTGCAGCCCACGTGGATCTCCACCCGCCGTCGGCTGCCTTGCGCTCTGCGGGGAGCGAGGCGTCGGAGACCACAGCCGGCGAGGACGGGGCCCCTACGGCATCGTCCTCTACGGCGTCGTCCTCTGGGGGGTTATCCCCTACGGCATCGTCGCTGAACGCGTCCGCGCGCGTCGCGGGCTGCTTCGCTGCTCCGAAGAGCGGGATGATCGGGGCGACATGATCGGACTCTTGCACTGTTCCACTCCTCCGGGAGATGACAGCGGCCGTCCGCGAGAGAGCGAGCTCTCACGGACGGCCGCGATGGATCATTGTCAGGCCGGGCGGCGCTCGGCGAGCTCGTCGGCCGGAGCGTCACTGGCCCCGGCGATGCCGAGCTTCTGCTTGATCTGCGTCTCGATCGCGAGCGCGATGTCGGGGTTCTTGATCAGGAAGTTGCGGGCGTTCTCCTTGCCCTGTCCGAGCTGGTCACCGTCGTACGTGTACCAGGATCCGGACTTCTTGACGATGCCGTGGTCGACTCCGAAGTCGATCAGGCTGCCCTCGCGGGAGATGCCGATGCCGTAGAGGATGTCGAACTCGGCCTGCTTGAACGGCGGAGCCATCTTGTTCTTGACGACCTTGACGCGGGTGCGGTTTCCCACGGCCTCGGTGCCGTCCTTGAGCGTCTCGATGCGACGGATGTCCAGTCGCACGGAGGCGTAGAACTTGAGAGCCTTACCACCGGCGGTCGTCTCGGGCGAGCCGAAGAAGACGCCGATCTTCTCACGCAACTGGTTGATGAAGATCGCCGTGGTCTTGGTCTGGTTCAAGCCACCCGTGAGCTTTCGGAGCGCCTGCGACATCAGTCGCGCCTGAAGACCGACGTGCGAATCGCCCATCTCGCCTTCGATCTCGGCACGGGGCACGAGTGCTGCGACCGAGTCGATCACGACGAGGTCGATCGCCCCCGAACGGATCAGCATGTCGGCGATCTCGAGCGCCTGCTCACCCGTGTCGGGCTGCGACACGAGCAGCTGGTCGATGTCGACACCCAGCTTCGCCGCGTAGTCGGGGTCGAGCGCGTGCTCGGCGTCGACGAAGGCGGCGATGCCGCCGGCACGCTGGACGTTCGCGATGGCGTGGAGCGTGAGAGTCGTCTTACCCGACGACTCCGGACCGTAGATCTCGATGATGCGACCCCGCGGCAGTCCGCCGACGCCGAGAGCGACGTCGAGGGCGATGGAACCGGTGGGGATGACCTCGACCGGTGCACGCTCGTCGCTGCCCAGTCGCATGACCGAGCCCTTCCCGAACTGGCGGTCGATCTGGGCGAGGGCCGACTCGAGGGCCTTCTCGCGGTCTGCGGTTGAGGGCATGATGTGTTCCTTCTGCTCGCGTGATGCCGCCTGTAGGCTGTCGCGGCCTCCCCCGGTTGGGGTGACTCTCCGACAAGGCGTATGACTCGGTGGCCATGTCTTCACCGTAGGCGGGGCCTCCGACATTGCATCGGAGATCCCGGAAACGGTGAAGAAGCACGTCTCCGAACCAGTTGTGCAGAACACTACGCCTCATCGAACACATCTTCGACATTGGCGATGCAACGGCGTGTCGCAGTCACGCACGACTCGAACACCGGGTTCAGCCTCGACGGGGCTCCAACCGGCCTGCTCCGTGGCGTCGCTCGAGCGGCACGTCCGCCGCCGCGCACAGCGCGAGCCAGATCTCTCGCGGCGGGACCCCGTCGTCAAGCGCCTGCGACGCCGTCCTCCCGGACAGCGTCGCGAGCACGAGGTCGTTCACGAGGGACGACGCACGTCCATCGAACTCCGCGTCGACGGCGCGCAGGAACTCACTACGGCGCATGAGAACCGGAAGACCCGGTCAGCGCAACGAGAGCTGCGGCTCGATCGACGCGACCAGCTCGTCAGGAACGACGTCCGGGAAGACCTGGAGGCCCTCGAGAACCGAGATGCGGTCGCCGACCTCGCGCATGATGGTCGAGATCGGCACGTCGAGAGCGTCCGCGACGGACGCGAGGATCTCGCTCGACGCCTCTTTCTGACCACGCTCGACCTCGCTGAGATAGCCGAGTGCGACCGATGCCTTACTGGCGACCTGGCGCAGAGTGCGCCCCTTCTGGAGACGGAAGTCCCTCAGCACGTCGCCGATCTCCTGTCGTACGAGAATCATCGGAACCTCCTCCCAATCCGGATCGTCGAGCCACGGCCCGACGGGAACGCCAGTCTAATACGACCAACTGCCACAGAATCTACCTTTTCACTCTGTGCTTTGAATGTGAGCACATCCATATCAACCCGCTCCCGGCTCCGGCTATTCCGCGAGCACCGAGAGCAGCGTGCCGAGGGCGGCCGCCGCAGCGTGTCGGCGCACGTCCGCGCGGTCGCCGGCGAAGAGGAACGCACGCGAGACGATCCGATCGGGCGTCGCGACGCCCACGTGGACGGTGCCGACCGGCTGTCCGTCCGGCGAGTCCGGCCCGGCGATCCCGGTGGTCGACAGTCCGACGTCAGCGGCGCGTCCGTCCACTGCCACTGCTGCGCGCACTCCCCCGGCCATCTGCGCGGCGACCTCGGGGTGCACGGGCCCGAATTCCTCGAGAAGCCCGGCGTCGACGCCTAGCAGAGTGTGCTTGACGGGCGTGGCGTATGCGACGACCCCGCCGAGGAGAACCGCAGAGGCGCCGGGAACCGAGACGAACTCCGCGCAGACTGCACCTCCGGTGAGCGACTCGGCGATGCCGAGCGTCCAGTCGCGCTGCACGAGCAGCTCGCGGACGTCCGACGCGGTGGTCATGCCCGAGTTCGGGATCCGCGAACCTGCGCGACGATGTAGTCGACGCCGCTCACGACCGTGAGGACGAGGACCGCCACCATCAGGACTGCAGTGACGATCGTCCACGCGGGGAGGCCGATGACGACGTGCAGCGGAAGCAGAGCCCACGACAGCGCGACGCCCTGCACTGCGGTCTTGAGCTTGCCCATCCACGCGGCGGCGACGACATGCTCGTTCACGATCATGAGACGATGCACGGTGATCCCCCACTCGCGCACGAGGATCACCGCGACGATCCACCACTGCACTTCACCGAGGATCGCGAGACCGATGAAACCCGCGCCGGTGAGGAGCTTGTCTGCTATCGGGTCCCACAGCTTGCCGAAGTCGCTGACGATGTCGAACCGTCGAGCGAGGTAGCCGTCGACCCAGTCCGTCGATATCGCGACGATGAACAGGGCGGCGGCCGCCCAGCGGATGCCGAGACCGTCGTCGCCGTACGTGCCGCCGACGAGCAACAGCACGAAGAAGATCACTGCCAGCGGGATCCGCGCCACGGTGATCGCGTTGGGGAGCTGCCGGGGAATGCCCATCAGTCGCGCCCCGTCAGGCCCCAGGCGTCGTCATCGCCCTCGGCCTCGACGACCGGGAGCCCGTCGAACTGCGCCTCGATGGGGTCGCGCTCGGCGACGGCATCCACCTGCATCGCCGACGGCGCCGGCGAAGCGGCAGGCGATGCCTGCGGAACGTCCTCACCGCGCAGCTTCGCCAGCACCTGAGGGAGCTGCTCCGCCGTGGCCAGCACGTCCCGCGCCTTGGACCCCTCGGACGGACCGACGATCTCGCGGGACTCGAGCAGATCCATGAGGCGGCCGGCCTTCGCGAAGCCGACCCGGAGCTTGCGCTGCAGCATCGAGGTCGAGCCGAACTGCGACGACACGATGAGTTCGGCCGCCGCGAGCAGCAACTCGAGATCGTCGCCGATGTCCTCGTCGACCTCTTTCTTCTTCGCCGGATCCATCGCCTCCTGCACGTCGGAGCGGTATTCCGGCCGGGCCTGACGGGTCACGTGCTTGACGACGGCCTCGATCTCCTTCTCGTCGACCCATGCACCCTGCAGCCGGAACGGCTTCGACGTGCCCATCGGCGAGAAGAGCGCATCGCCCTGGCCGATGAGCTTGTCAGCTCCCGGTGAGTCCAGGATGACGCGACTGTCGGTGACGCTCGTCACGGCGAACGCGAGTCGCGAGGGCACGTTGGCCTTGATCAGGCCCGTGACCACGTCGACGCTGGGACGCTGCGTCGCGAGGACCAGGTGGATGCCGGATGCGCGAGCGAGCTGCGTGATGCGGACGATCGAGTCCTCGACGTCTCGCGGCGCCACCATCATGAGGTCGGCGAGCTCATCGACCACGACGAGGAGGTACGGATAGGGCTTCAGCACCCGCTCGCTGCCGACGGGGACCTGCACCTCGCCGGCGCGGACGGCACGGTTGAAGTCGTCGATGTGACGGAATCCGAACGACGCGAGGTCGTCGTATCGCATGTCCATCTCCTTCACGACCCACTGCAGCGCCTCCGCCGCCTTCTTGGGGTTGGTGATGATGGGAGTGATCAGGTGCGGCACGCCGGCGTAGCTGGTGAGCTCGACACGCTTCGGATCGATGAGCACCATGCGCACGTCGGCCGGACGCGCCCGCATCAGCAGGCTGGTGATCATCGAGTTGACGAAGCTGGACTTACCCGACCCCGTGGATCCTGCGACGAGCAGGTGGGGCATCTTCGCGAGGTTCGCCGTGACGAAGTTGCCCCCGACATCCTTGCCCACGCCGATCGTCAGCGGATGCGTGTTCTTCTGCGCTGCAGGCGATCGCAGGACGTCGCCGAGGGCGACCGTCTCGCGATCGGTGTTGGGGATCTCGATGCCGATCGCGCTCTTGCCGGGGATCGGCGAGAGGATTCGCACATCATTGGAGGCGACCGCGTAGGCGAAGTTGTTGCTCAGTTGCAGGATCTTCTCGACCTTGACGCCGTGCCCGACCTCGACCTCGTACTGCGTCACCGTCGGGCCGCGCGAGAATCCGGTCACCTTGGCATCGACGTTGAACTGCGACAGCACGCTCGTGATCTGCTCGACGATGCGGTCGTTCGCCTCGGAACGGGCTACCGAGGGCGGACCGTCGGCGAGGATCCCCGGTGACGGGAGGATGTAGGGAACGACCGGCGCCTGCGGGCCGCCGTCTCCTGGGCCATCAGTGCCGAAGCCGTCGAGTCCCGGCAACTCGGGTATCTCGCCGGTGTCGGAGTCGCCGAGCAGCGCGGTCGACTGCTGCTCGGCGAGGGAATCCGCGACAGAACGGACCTCGGAGAGAACCTCCGTGGCCGCCTCGTAGGGATCGACGACGGTGATGGCCTTGTCGTAGGCCGGGGTCGGCTCGCTCGTGGTGAGCAGCGCCGTGATGTCGTCGGAGTCGAGACCGCCGTCGTCGGGATCCTCCTCGCGCCCGGTCTTGTTGCGTCGCCACCAGGGCAGCACATCCGGGTCGTCGCTCTTGTCCTCCTCGGCGATCGACTCGGTCGGCGCGGCGGACTTCTCCGTGCGCTCGGCGTCGAACATCCACGCGTACAGGTCGCCCAGACGCTGGCCGATGCGGTTCGGCGGCGTCTTGGTGAGGATGAGCAGGCTGAGACCTGCGACGAGTCCGAGCACGATGTACGCTGGCACGGCGGTCAGGTAGCTGAGGGGTTGACCGAGCATCCATCCGAAGAGACCGCCGGCCGCGCTCAGCGCGACCATGCCCTCCTTGGGCTGCGGCAGGCCGCCTGCGACATGGCAGAATCCCGCCATCGCGATCGCGAACAGACCGAACCCGATCCCGATGCGGCCGTTGTCGTGGACCGAGGACGGATGCCGGAACAGCCATCCCGCGAGCAGGAGCAGGAGGACCGGCATCACGAAGGCGACTCGCCCGACCAGCAGACCGACCGAGTAGGCGCTGATGTTCGTGGCGATCTCATTGCCGATGAAGAACCACTCGTCCACCGCACCTGCGATGGCGAGCAGCACGAGCAGGAAGGGGAATCCGTCGCGCCGGTCGTCCTTCTCGAGGGTCTCCGGCCCGAAGGCGCGGAAGAGACCGCCCACAGCGTGCGAGAGCCCGTTCCAGGCACGGACGCCCACGGACGGCCGGTCGCGCTCGTCGATGTACTTCTTCGGCGCGGCCGGTGCCTTCGGAGCCGCCTGTCGCTTCGGAGCCGTCTGCCCCTTCGGGCGCGACGTCGTGCTCTGCGACGCACGCTCGGACTTCGTGGTGCTCCTGACCATGCGTCTCACGTTACGACCCGCAGCCGACATTGCCGCGTAATGACGCGGCTTTTGCGTGGATCCCGGCTAGCCGAGACGACGCACCATCGTGTCTCGGCCGACGTCCGAGCCGACGACGACGAATCCCTCCGAACGGTACAGGGTCCGAGCGAAGTTGTCTTGCTCGACGCTGAGACTCACCCGACGATGACCGCGCACGCGTGCTTCGTCGAGGAGGCCTCTCAGCAGCGTGCGGCCGACGCCGCGTGCCCGCCAGAGCGGATGCACCCCGATGATGAGCTCGGGCACAGCCGTCTCGATGAAGCCGAAGCCCGGCTCGTCCTGGGACAGCATCCGGAACCAGGCCGCGCCGACCGGACGCCCGTCGGAATCCATCGCGACGACGCCGGCGTCCGCCGGACGCATCCAGCCGGCGACGTAGCGCCGGTGTTCGAGGGACGAGAGGATCTCGTGTCTCGGTCGCGCCGCACCCGCACGCCAGTTCGCGGCTTCGACGACCATGTCGCCGAGGAAGCCGCCGTCCCCCTGCGCCGCTGCTCTGAGCACGAAATCGTCCGACATGCGCCGAGCGTACGCCCGTGTCGTTACGGATGCATGACGACGGACGGACTCACGGGACTCAAGCCTCGATCACGAGCGGCACGATCATCGGACGACGACGGAGCTTCTGGTTGACCCAGCGCCCGATCGTGCGGCGAACGACCTGAGACAGCGCATGCGTGTCGCGGACGCCGTTGCCCGAGGCTTCCTTCAGCGCCGCCACGATCTTCGGAACCACGTCGTCGAACACGGCGTCGTCCTCGGCGATGCCACGGGCGTGGATCTCGGGACCCGAGATGATCCGACCCGTCGCGGCGTCGACGACGACGATGATCGAGACGAAGCCCTCCTCGCCGAGGATGCGACGGTCCTTGAGATCGGCATCCGTGATCCCGCCGACCGTGGAGCCGTCCACGTAGACGAAGCCGATGTCGAGCTGCCCGGCGATGCTCGTGTCACCGTCCTTGAGATCGATCACGGTGCCGTTGGATGCGATGAGGGTGCGCTCCGCCGCGATTCCCGTGTCCTGCGCGAGCTTCGCGTTCGCGGTGAGGTGACGGTACTCACCGTGCACCGGCAGGACGTTCTTCGGCTTGAGGATGTTGTAGCAGTAGATCAATTCGCCCGCCGCCGCGTGCCCGGAGACGTGCACGCGCGCGTTCGCCTTGTGCACCACGTGCGCGCCGAGCTTGGTGAGTCCATCGATCACGCGGTACACCGCGTTCTCGTTGCCGGGGATCAGGCTCGACGCGAGGATGACCGTGTCGCCCTCGCTGATCTCGATCGCGTGATCCATGTTGGCCATGCGGCTGAGCACGGCCATCGGCTCGCCCTGCGACCCCGTCGACATATAGACGACCTGCTCATCGGGCAGGTCGCGGGCCTTCTTGAAATCGATGAGCACGCCTGCGGGCACCTTGAGATATCCGAGCTGCTCGGCGATCGTCATGTTGCGCACCATGCTGCGGCCGAGGAACGCCACCCGGCGCCCGTGGGCCGCCGCGGCGTCGATGACCTGCTGCACCCGGTGCACGTGGCTGGAGAAACTCGCCACGATGACCCGACGAGGGGCTTTTCCGATCACCTGATCCAGCACGGGGCCGATCGAGCGCTCGGTCGGGGTGAATCCCGGCACGTCCGCGTTGGTCGAGTCGACGAGGAACAGGTCGACGCCCTCCTCGCCGAGGCGGGCGAACGCGCGCAGGTCGGTGATGCGGCCGTCGAGCGGCAACTGGTCCATCTTGAAGTCACCGGTCGCCAGCACGAGGCCGGCGGGGGTGCGGATCGCGACCGCGAGAGCGTCGGGGATGGAGTGGTTCACCGCGACGAACTCGAGGTCGAACGGGCCGACCTGCTCGCGCTGTCCTTCCTGCACCGTGAGCGTGAACGCCTTGATCCGGTGCTCCTTGAGCTTCGCCTCGACGAGGGCGAGCGTCAGACCGGAGCCGATCACCGGGATGTCGCTCTTCAGACGCAGCAGATAGGGGACGGCGCCGATGTGATCCTCGTGACCGTGGGTGAGCACGACGCCGACGATGTCGTCGAGGCGGTCCTTGATCGGCTCGAAGTCGGGCAGGATCAGGTCGACGCCCGGCTGGTGCTCCTCAGGGAACAGCACGCCGCAGTCGACGATGAGGATCTTGCCGTCGTACTCGAAGATCGTCATGTTGCGGCCGATCTCTCCGAGACCCCCGAGAGGGATCACCCGGAGGGTGCCGTCTGCGAGGGGTGCCGGATCGGCGAGGGGGATGGACATGTTTCGTCTCCTCAGTCGGACACTCCGCGCGTCCGGTCGTTCATGGGACGCGTCTCAGCGCGTCGTACCGTGCACCTTCGGCAGGGCGCCGCCCGCGGCCGCGTTGCGGTCGGGTCGGAAGTTCGAGAAATCGGCGCCGGGGATGTCCTTCACGAGAGCGAGCTCGTCCTCGATCAGGGCGGCCTCCCACTCCTCCGGGCCAACCAGCGGCAGTCGCACCCGCGGGCTGGAGATGCGGCCGAGGCCGTGCAGGATGTACTTCGCCGCGACCGTGCCGGGAACGTGCGTCATCACTGCGCGGACGAGCGGCTCGAGGCGCTGGTGCTCCGCCGTGGCCGTCGCGAGATCGCCACGGTTCACCGCGTCGATGATCGTGCGGTACGGCGCCGAGGCGATGTTCGCCGTGACGCCGATGAGTCCGGTCGCGCCGATCGCGAGGTGCGGCAGCACGTTGGCGTCGTCGCCGGAGAAGTACATGAGATCGGTCTGGTTCAGCACGCGGCTCACCTCGGAGAAGTCGCCCTTGGCGTCCTTCACCGCGAGGATGTTCGGGTGCTTCGCGAGACGGAGCAGCGTCTCGTACTTGATCGGCACGCCGGTGCGTCCGGGGATGTCGTAGGCGATCACCGGAAGGTCGGTGGCGTCGGCGACGAGGCGGAAGTGCGTGAGGATGCCGGCCTGAGTGGGCTTGTTGTAGTACGGGGTGACGATCATGATGCCGTCGGCGCCGGCCTTCTCGCTGGCCTTGTACAGCTCGATCGCGTGCGCCGTCTCGTTGGAGCCGCCGCCCGTGATGATCTTGGCCCGCCCCGCTGACACCGACTTGCCCACCTCTACGAGCTTGAGCTTCTCGGGGTCCGTCAGGGTCGAGGTCTCGCCGGTGGTGCCCGTGACGACGATGCCATCCGCTCCTGCGGTGATGACGTCGTCGATGTGCTTCTCCACGGCGGGCCAGTCGACTTCACCGTCGGCGGTCATCGGAGTGACCAGCGCGACGAGAACCTGTCCGAAAGGATTGCCCGAGTGCGTCATGCACCCAGCGTATCGGGTCACACCTCGCTCCCGATGACGGAGGGGCCCGCATGACGCCGGCGCACGACGCCATAGGCTCTCCGGCATGGCATGGGCGACGCACGGATCATCGACGGTCTACGAGAACGCCTGGATCTCGGTTCGAGAGGATCGGGTGAAAGGGCCCTCGGGAGACGGCATCTATGGGGTGGTCACCATGCGGCATCCGGCGGTGTTCGTCGTCGCGGTCGACTCCGAAGGACGCGTCTGCCTCGTCACGCTCGACCGGTACACCACCGGACCCTCCATCGAGGTCCCCGCAGGCGGCAGCGACGGAGAGGATCCGCTGATGGCGGCTCGACGCGAGCTGCTCGAGGAGACCGGGTTCGAGGCATCCGAGTGGGAGTTCCTGGGGACGATGAACGCCCTGAACGGCATCGCGGATGCTCCGGAACACGTCTTCCTCGCCACCGGACTGCACCGCTCAGAGGACGCGACCCTCAGCCAGGCGGAGGAGGGCATCGACGCCGTCGACTGGGTGCCCTTCGGCGACGCGCTGACGATGGTCTCAGAGGGCAGGATCACCGACGGGGAGACGGTGGCCGCCCTCGCCTACGCGGGCATCAGGCTCGGCCGATTCCGCTGATCAGGGGCATGCCCTCACCAGGCGCTTCGACCGATCAGACCCGACCGCGTCGAGCGACAGCCGAGGTCAGCGCACTCGGCAGCACCGCCGCGAGGGCGACGATCACCCGGTACCGGAGCGACGGGATCGACACGGCCCTCCCCCGGGCCGCGTCCCTCAACCCGTCGCGCACCACACGGGCGGCATCGAGCCACAGGAACCTCGGGACGCCCTCCTGCCCCGGCGGCAGACCCATGCGCTCGTGGAACGACGTGTGCGTGAATCCGGGGCAGAGGGCGGTCACGGAGACACCGTCGCGCGCGTACTCGACGTTCGCCCACCGGCTGAAGCCGATCAACCAGCTCTTGCACGCCGAGTACGTCGACCGCGAGATGAATCCGGCGACCGACGCGACGTTGATGATCCTCCCGCCGCGGCCTCGCATGGTCTGCAGTGCGGCGTGCATGAGGCGCATCGACGCCTCGACGTGCACCCGGAGATGACGCACCTCATCATCGACGTCGTTGTCGGCGAACTGCAGGGGCAGCCCGAAGCCGGCGTTGTTCACGAGCAGATCGACAGGGTCTGCAGCATCACGGAGCCGAGCGGCCACGCGCTCGACGTGGGCTTCGACCGAGAGATCGGCCACGATGACCTCGACGGCGACACCGGTCTGTCTGAGATCGTTGGCGAGCTCCTCCAACGCATCAGCTGAGCGGGCGACGAGCACGAGATCCGCCTGACGCCGGGCCAGCTGTCGCGCGAACTCGGCGCCCAGTCCGGCGCTCGCGCCCGTGATCAGTGCGGTGGGCATGTCAGCGCTCGTATCCGAGGAAGCGATACCGGATGCCGGTGCGGGACGTCTGCCACTCGCCTTCGTCCACGAGCCGCCACCCGTTCTTCGTCGGTGCGAATGCATCACCGTCGACGTCGAGATCGAGCTCGGTGATCTCCAGCCGATCGGCGTCGCCGATCACCTGGCGGAAGATCTCGGCTCCTCCGATGATCCAGACCCGCTCCGCGCCGCGAACCGCCTCGGCGACGTTCGCCGCGCGCCGAGCGCCTTCGGCTGCCCAGTCCTGCTGGCGGGTGATCACCACGTTCTCGCGACCGGGCAGCGGCCGGAAGCGCTCCGGAAGCGAGTCCCAGGTCTTGCGCCCCATCAGTACCGGTGCCCCGAGTGTGACGTCTTTGAAGTGCTGCAGGTCCTCCGGCACGTGCCACGGCATCCCGCCGTCGTCACCGATGACGCCGCCGTGCGCCTCCGCCCAGATCAGGCCGACCCAGGTCATACCGCCACCGCCGCGCGGATCGGAGCGTGGTGGTGGTAGTCCTCGACGACGAAGTCCTCGAACCGATAGTCGAGGATCGATTCGGGCTTCCTCGCGAACCGCACCGTCGGATACGGGTACGCCGCGCGTCCGAGCTGCTCGCGGACCTGCTCGACGTGGTTGTCGTAGATGTGGCAGTCTCCACCGGTCCAGACGAAGTCTCCGGGTTCCAGACCCACCTGCTGCGCGACCATGAGCGTCAGCAGAGCGTAGGACGCGATGTTGAACGGCACACCGAGGAACATGTCCGCGCTGCGCTGATACAGCTGGCACGACAGCCGCCCGTCGGCGACGTAGAACTGGAACAGCGCATGGCAGGGCGCGAGCGCCATGTCGGGGATGTCCGCGGGGTTCCACGCCGAGACGATGAGGCGTCGCGAGTCGGGGGTGGCCCTGATTTGGTCGATCACCTGGGAGAGCTGATCGATGCTCTCGCCGTCCGGCGTCGGCCACGACCGCCACTGCACGCCGTACACGGGTCCGAGATCGCCCTCGGCATCCGCCCACTCGTCCCAGATCGTGACGCCGTTCTCCTGCAGCCAGCGCACATTCGAATCGCCGCGGAGGAACCACAGCAGCTCGTAGGCGATCGACTTGAAATGAACGCGCTTCGTCGTGATCAGCGGGAATCCCTGAGCGAGATCGAAACGGATCTGCCGGCCGAAGACGCTCGTCGTGCCCGTGCCCGTGCGATCGGACTTGTGGGTGCCGGTCTCGAGCACGTCTCTGAGCAGGTCTTCGTACGGGGTGGGGACGGCGGCGCTCATGACAGCCAGACTACCGCGCCCTCCGCGCCGGGGAGCTGCGTCATGGTCCGACACATCGACCCTCTGCGCCCCGTACGGTCGTACGCTCGACGCATGTCTCCCGTCCTCGCGTTCTCCCTCTTGGGAGCGCTGCTCGTCGTCGGCGTCATCGCGGGCGCCGCGATCCGGCTGCTCGACGGGCGACGGCGCGGCGGCGGCCACCTCCTGTTCGACGCAGCGCACTCCGACGGCGAGCTCGGGGCGACGGCGACACTCGTGCAGTTCAGCACCGAGACCTGCGCACGGTGCCCGCAGGTGCGACGGATGCTCAGCGACATCGCCGCTGACGGAGACGGCCTCGAGCACGTCGAAGTGGATCTCACGCATCGTCCCGATCTCTCCACCAGGTACCGCGTGCTGCAGACGCCGACGACGTTCGTCGTCGGTCCCGATGGCATTGTGCGCGCACGCTTCAACGGGGTGCCACGCCGCGACGCCCTCTCCGAAGCCCTCGCCGCCGTCTAACCGACCCCAGACAGGATCCGCATGTCCACCCCCGCAGGAATCGACCCCCGCGCGCCGCGCTTCGCGGCCGCGATCACCTCCGTGCTGCTTCTGGTAGCGACCTTCCTCGCATTGATCGGCGTATCAACGGCCCGATCCGCCGGATGGTTCGCGTACCAGCCGTTGGCGGACGCCACCTTCACAGCCGACGGCTGGGCGCTGCCTGCGACGAGCCTCGCGCAGCGAGCCCTCGACCCCGGCTTCCTGCTCGCCCTGCTGATCGCACTGCTGTTCCTGTGGAGCGTCGCATGGCCGCAGTCCGCACCCTGGGGTGTGCTGTTCCGGCGGTACGTGCGGCCGCGTCTGAGCGCATCCCAGGAGCTGGAGGATCCACGCCCTCCGCGTTTCTCTCAAGGGGTCGGCTTGTTCGTCGTCGGCGTCGGCATCGTGCTCCACCTGCTGGGCGTGCCATGGGCGCTTCCGATCGCGACGGCTGCGGCGTTCATCGCCGCCTTCCTGAACGCGGCCTTCGCCTTCTGCCTCGGCTGCCAGCTCTATCTGCTGCTGCAGCGCGTCGGCATCGTCGGACGCGCCTCTCTCGCCTGATCGCGGTTCCGCACGTCACGTGCCGTCGCTAGGCTGGCCGATACGCGGCGCCGTCAGTCGGACGGCCCGGAATCTCGGAGGTCGTCATGCCCGTCACCAGTGAAGCCGCGAGCACTTGGACAGGATCGCTCATGGAGGGATCCGGGACGGTCGCCTTCTCCTCCTCGCACCTGGGCACGTTCCCGATCGATTGGAAGGCACGCAGCGAGGGCAGCGACACCGTCACGACGCCGGAAGAGCTGATCGCCGCCGCGCACGCGTCGTGTTTCAGCATGGCTCTCTCGCACGCGCTCGCCGAGAACGGCACTCCCCCAGAGCGGGTAGACACGAGCGCCTCCGTGACCTTCAAGCCCGGTACCGGCATCACCGGCAGCCACCTGAACGTGAACGCGACGGTCCCAGGCCTGACGCCGACGCAGTTCCAGGAGATCGCGGAGGGCGCGAAGACCGGCTGCCCGGTATCGCAGGCGCTCGCCGGCATCGAGATCACGCTCGAGGCGACGCTCGCCTGACCCGGCGAGGATCCAGAGGGAACGCCCTCAGCGCTTCGCCAGACGAATCGCCTCGCGAATGCTGAAGCGGGCGTCCTTGCGTCGTCCTGCCGCGTCCTGGACGACTCCCAGACGGAACCGGGCCCTCCAATCCTCCGGCTCGGCTTCCGCAGCCTGCGCGTACCTCGTCACCATCGGCTCGATGTCCGCACGCTGCAGACGCCCGCTCGGGGTGAGCTCGGTCTCGGCCTGCGGCATCCCGCCTTCGTCCTCGAGGATCCGGCCGAGACGATCGGCTGCGAAGCCGAACTGCATCTCGCGCGCCAGCGCCCACACACCCAGCGGAGCGATCACGATCAGCGCGATGGCCATGCCGATCGAGATCGGGGTCCCGACGGCGATGAACATCACCGCGAGCCAGATCGTGACGCCGAGATAGACGAGGAGCGCCGCCGCCATCAGCGCGACGCCGATGCGCGACATCACGAGCGGATGCCGATGTCGATCATGTTCTCGAGCCCCACGAACACGCCCTTCGCACGGTGGGCGAACGGCACGGCCAACCGGATGCCGGGGGCATAGGCGAGCGCGGGCTCGACGGTGTCGTGTGTGAAGGTCAACGACTCCCCCGGTCCCGAGAGGATCACCTCTTGCTTCGCGATCACACCGGGCCGCCGCAGCGAGTGGATGGGCACGCTTCCGACCTGCTGCCCCCGGGCGCGCTGGTCGGCATGCGGCGCGCTCACCGGCCCCTGCTCCGCCCGGGCGTCCGCGATGAGTTCGGCGGTCCGCACGGCGGTGCCGCTGGGCGAGTCGACCTTGGTCTCGCGGTGGGCTTCGACGATCTCGGCCGACGCGAAGTACGGGGCGGCCGCCGCCGAGAGCGCGGAGCCGAGGACCGACCCGAGCGAGAAGTTGGGGATGAAGACGACACCGGTTCCGGCGTCCTCGACCAGTGGCCGGACCAGGGCGATCCGCTCCGCCGACCAGCCCGACGTCGCGACGAGAACGTTGATCCCTCGCTCGATCGCCGCCCGGACCACGTCGACGCTCACCTGCGGCGTCGTCGCATCGATGACGAGATCCGCCCCGTCGAGCTCCGCGAGATCGCTCGACGAGCCGAGCACCCGGACGACCTCGAAACCCTCCAGCTCGTCGATCACCGCGTGGATGATCGACCCGAGCTTCCCGGATCCGCCGACGAGTGCCACCTGCATGCTCATGGCCCCAGTCTATTCAGCGGATCCGCTGCGACCGCGCAGCGCCGGGCGGTTCTCCCGGCGGAGGACCGCGGCGGTGTCGGCCGCGTCGTCGATCGACGCCGCCGACGTCAGACCGGAAGCGTGTCGGGCATGCCGGTGCGCAGCTCGACCGGAAGATGACCCGTGTCGTTGTGGGTGAGCAGGGTCCAGGGGCGACCCTGCTTCTGTGCGATGACCGTGAGGCCGCAGTGCGCCTGGTTGAGCGTCATCCAGCGCCACTCCGGCGCCCCGAGCACCTCGCGCACGAACCAGGAGATGACGAAGTTGTGCGTGATGAGCACCTCGTGCACCTCGCCGGTCTTGCGCACCAGGAACTCGCCGACGGCGTCGGCCATCTGCGCCCCGCCCGCCTCGATCTCGGCATCCGTCACCGATCCGAAGAACGGCTCGAAGGCCGCGGGCGTCTCGTCCGTCATCCCGGTGGGCACGCAGTCGAACAGCAACGCGGTGGGCTCCGGATCGACGGACGGCAACCGTCCGGCGATCGCCCTTGCGGTCTCGTTCGCGCGCAGCAGCGGCGAATGCCAGACGGCGTCGAGCGGCAGTCCGGACAGTCGATCCGCGATGAGCTCCGCCTGCCGCTGTCCGCGCGGCGAGAGCGGACCGTCGGTCAGTCCGTGCTCTGCATCCTGATGTTCACCATGTCTGACCAGATATATGTAGTGCGTCACAACTCGCTCGCTTCATCGCCAGCATCCGCCGGGCCTCGCCTTCCACACTATGCCAGGTCGTCGACACCCGGGGGATGACGCTCAGACACCCGCCCGAGTGAGGTCGGCGATCTGTGCACGGGTGAGCGTGACCCCCGCGCCCTGCATGAGTTCGTCGACATGCTCCGAGGCGAAAGTGTTCACGATGGGAGCGGCGATGGTCCGCTGGGCGAGCAACCAGGCGATCGAGACCGCCGCCACCGGGACGGAGAGCTCGGTGGCGACCTCATCGAGGGCCCGGAGGACCTTGGTCCCCCGACGGTTGAGGTGCGTGCGCAGCTGCGCACCGCGCACTCCCTGCGACGCCAGGGCCTTGCTGCGGTGCCGTCCGGAGAGGAAGCCGTGCTCGAGCGCGTGCGAGGGCGTCACGGCGAGGTTCTGCGCTCCGGCCACCAAGCGGAGATCCCCCTCGAACGGCTGTCGACGGATGAGATTGTACGGAGCGTCGACGACCTCGATACGGGGGTACTTCGCGGAGGCGAGGATGCGCGCCTCGACGAGGCGCTCAGGGGTGAAGCCGAATGCGCCCACCGATCCGATCTTGCCCGATTCGACGAGCCACTCGACCGTGGCCAGCGTGTCCTCGAGATTGGTGGTGCCGTCGAGCGTCGCGTCGAGGTAGAGCACGTCGATGCGCTCGACACCGAGCCTGGTGAGCGAGCCTTCGACCGCGCGCACGAGGTTGACCGAGCCGAGACCGGGGTTGTCGGCGTGCGCGCCGATCCGCACAGCGAGGTGCACGTCGTCGCGCGCGCCGCGGGAGCGCAGCCACTGGCCGATGATGTGCTCGCTGCGGCCGCCCGAGAACCCGTCGGCGGTGTGGATCGTGTTCCCGCCGAACTCGATATAGCGGTCGAGGATGCCGTGGCTCGTCTCGAGGTCGACGTTCCAGCCGAACTCGGCGGCGCCGAGCATGAGCGGGAATGTCTCCAGCCCGGTCTCGCCCAGCGGCACGCGGATTCCCTCACCGACCCCGGGTCCGACGACGGGGATGGGAGCGGACGGATGCTCTGCGGGCGCGGCGGCGGTCCGATGGTCCGGCGCTCCTGCGTCGGCGTTGAACAACCGCATATCCTCACCCCCGCTGGGATCGGCGTGTTCCCCGATCCGCATCGCTGCTTCCTGCACCCCCCGGTGCGTACTTCCGAGAGTAGGCGACGAGGGCGAACGCGCCGACCAAACAGGCGAACACTCCCGGAACTTCCCGTAACGGTTTGATCACACCCCGAACGCGATGAAGCCCGGTCCCACCATCGGTGGAACCGGGCTTCAGACGATGTCCGAGATTACTCGGCGGCGTCCTCCGCGGGTGCGGCATCCGCGGCCGGCGCGTCGTCGAGCACGGGCTCGAGCGACAGCTTGCCGCGGTCGTCGATCTTCGTGATCTTCACAAGGATCTTCTGGCCGACCGAGAGCACGTCATCGACGTTCTCGACGCGCTTGCCACCGGCGAGCTTGCGCACCTCGGTGACGTGCAGCAGGCCGTCCTTGCCGGGGAGCAGCGAGATGAAGGCGCCGAAGGTGGCGATCTTCACGACGGTTCCGAGGAACTGCTCGCCGACCTCGGGGTTGGTCGGGTTGGCGATCGCGTTGACCTGGGCGCGGGCGGCCTCGGCCGAGGGGCCGTCGGTCGCGCCGATGTAGACGGTGCCGTCCTCCTCGATGGAGATCTGCGCGCCCGTCTCGTCCTGGATCGCGTTGATCGTCTTGCCCTTCGGGCCGATCAGCTCGCCGATCTTGTCGACGGGGATCTGCACGCTGATGACGCGCGGCGCGGTGGGCGCCATCTCGTCGGGAGCGTCGATCGCGGCGTTCAGGACGTTGAGGATCGTCAGACGAGCGTCCTTGGCCTGCGTCAGCGCGCCGGCGAGGACCGACGACGGGATGCCGTCGAGCTTCGTGTCGAGCTGGATCGCGGTGACGAACTCGCTGGTTCCGGCGACCTTGAAGTCCATGTCGCCGAGTGCGTCCTCGGCACCGAGGATGTCGGTGAGCGCCGCATAGCGGGTCTCACCGTCGACCTCGTCGGACACCAGGCCCATGGCGATGCCGGCGACGGGGGCGCGCAGCGGCACACCCGCGTTGAGCAGCGACAGGGTCGAGGCGCACACGGAGCCCATCGACGTCGAACCGTTCGAGCTCAACGCCTCGGACACCTGGCGGATCGCGTAGGGGAACTCCTCGCGGCTCGGCAGCACCGGCACGAGTGCGCGCTCGGCGAGGAAGCCGTGCCCGATCTCGCGACGCTTCGGCGAACCCACACGGCCGGTCTCACCGGTCGAGTAGGGCGGGAAGTTGTAGTGGTGCATGTAGCGCTTGCTCGTCGTGGGCGACAGCGAGTCGATCTGCTGCTCCATCTTGAGCATGTTCAGCGTGGTGACGCCCAGGATCTGGGTCTCACCGCGCTGGAACACGGCGGAACCGTGCACGCGCGGAATGACCTGCACCTCGGCGTCGAGCGGACGGATATCCGCCAGACCACGGCCGTCGATCCGGACGCTCTCGGTGAGGATACGACCGCGAACGATCTTCTTCGTGACCGACTTGTACGCGGCGGAGAACTCGAGCGGAGCCGCTGCGGGCAGCTCGCCGGCCTCGGTCGCGGCGATGAGCTCGGCCTTGACGCGGTCCTTGATCGCGTCATCGGCGTTCTGACGCTCGACCTTGTCAGCGATCTGGTAGACGCCGACGAGCTCGTCGTACGAACGACCCGCGACGAAGTCGTAGACCTCGGACGAGTACGCCGGGAACACCGGGTAGACGCCCGGCTCCTTCGACGCGCTCGCGGCGAGCTCGGCCTGAGCCTTCACCAGCTGCGCGATGAACGGCTTCGATGCCTCGAGACCCTGCGCGACGACGGCCTCGTCGGGCTTCGTGGCGCCGGCCTTGATGAGGTTCCAGCTGTGCTCGGTGGCCTCGGCCTCGACCATCATGATCGCGACGTCTTCGGTGCCGTCGGCCTTGGTGACGACGCGACCCGCGACGATCAGGTCGAACACGGCCTCGGAGACCTGCTCAGCGGTCGGGAACGCGACCCACTGGTCGGCGTGCTCGCCGTGGCCGGGGATGAACGCAAGACGCACACCGGCGACGGGACCCGAGAACGGCAGACCCGAGATCTGGGTCGACGCGGAGGCCGCGTTGATCGCCAGCGCGTCGTAGAACTCGCCGGGAGCGATCGAGAGGACCGTGATGACGATCTGGACCTCGTTGCGGAGACCGTCGACGAACGACGGGCGCAGGGGACGGTCGATCAGACGGCAGACGAGGATCGCCTCGGTCGAGGGGCGGCCCTCGCGGCGGAAGAACGAGCCGGGGATCTTGCCGGCGGCGTAGGAGCGCTCCTCGACGTCGACCGTCAGCGGGAAGAAGTCGAAGCCCTCACGCGGGTGCTTGCCCGCGCTGGTGGCCGAGAGGAGCATGGTCTCGCCGTCGAGGTATGCGGCGACTGCGCCCTGAGCCTGCTGCGCGAGGCGGCCGGTCTCGAAGCGGATGGTGCGGGTGCCGAAGCGGCCGTTGTCGAGAACGGCCTCGGTGGCGGTGATTTCAGGACCTTCCAAGAGGTCTCTCCTTCTTTGTTTAGACTCGCGGATCCGTATGATGCGCGAGCTCATTCATGAAGGAGCGGATCGGGCGGGCTTGGGCGCGCGGCCGCAGCCGCGATTCTCACCTGCGCTGGCCACCAGTAGAAAGCCACCCGACGTCGCCGGGGAACCCACCACAGGGGACCAGCTCGTCCGCCGATCGCTCCGTGAGTCGATGTGAAATTGTGCGGTCGACATGAATCGACCTCACCCACCCTATCAGCGGCACGCGGAGAAACCGCTGATCGGACGGCACCTGGCCCCCGACATGTCCCGGTCACACGGCGTTCATCGAGCGGACGCCGGGCGGACGCCGTGCGGCGACCCGCGTCCGGTGGAGTGCTGACATGCGCATGTCAGTCATCGGCTGCGGCTACCTCGGGGCCGTGCACGCCGCCGCGATGGCCTCGATCGGACACGAGGTCGTCGGAATCGACCTGGATGAGCGGAAGACCTCGGCTCTCGCCCACGGTGTCGCCCCGTTCTTCGAGCCGCGTCTGGAAGAGCTGCTGCGAGAGGGAGTGGACTCGGGACGCCTGCGGTTCAGCACCGACATGGCGGATGCCGCCGGCGCTGATGTCCACTTCCTCGCCGTGGGCACCCCGCAGGCGCCGGGAGGTCAGGCCGCCGATCTGCGCTTCGTCGACGGAGCCATCGCGGCCCTGCTCCCCTTCCTCCGCCCCGGCGATGTGGTCGTCGGGAAGTCGACCGTCCCTGTGGGCACCGCCGCCCGGCTCGCAGAGGACATCGGATCGACCGGTGCCGAACTCGTGTGGAACCCGGAGTTCCTCCGTGAAGGCTGGGCCGTGCACGACACCCTCACCCCTGATCGCATCGTGGTCGGAGCCGGTCCCCGCGGCGAGCGCGCCGTCGAGGTGCTCCGGACGGCGTACAGCGCCGCCGTGTCGACGGGGACTCCGTTCCTGGTCACCGACCTCGCCACCGCGGAGCTCGTGAAGGGCGCGGCGAACGCGTTCCTCGCGACGAAGATCTCGTTCATCAACGCCATGGCGGAGATCGCCGAGGCCGCAGGAGCCGACGTGACTTTGCTCGCCGATGCGATCGGTCACGACCCCCGCATCGGGCGCCGCTATCTGGGGTCGGGGATCGGCTTCGGTGGCGGATGCCTCCCCAAGGACATCCGTGCATTCGCCGCGCGAGCCGAGGAGCTCGGCCGCGGCGAGTCGGTCGGATTCCTGCACGAGGTGGATGCGATCAATCTCCGGCGGCGGGACCGCGCCGTGTCCCTGGTGGTCGAGGCGCTCGACGGCACGGTGTTCGGCAAGCGCGTCGCCGTGCTGGGAGCCGCGTTCAAGCCGTTCAGCGACGACATCCGGGACTCCCCTGCCCTTGACGTGGCTGTGCGACTCCGCGGCCTCGGTGCCGAGGTCGTCGTGACGGACCCGGCGGCGATCGGCAACGCCGCGGCAGCGCACCCGCAGCTTGCCTACGAACTCGACCGCGATGACGCCCTTCGCGGAGCGGATGCCGTCGTGCTGGTGACCGAGTGGGACGAGTACCGCCGCGAGATGGACCCGGAACGCACCGGCGCCCTCGTCGCGCGACGCGTGATCGTCGACGGCCGCAACTGTCTCGACTCGGCCGCGTGGCGAGCCGCGGGCTGGGCGTACCAGGGCATGGGGCGGCTCTGACCCCTCCGCCGCGATCGGTGGCCACGGCGTGCTGACCGACCGGCCCGCCTCGGTCAATACAGCTCGGGCACGATCGTCGCCCTGCCCGCGGGCGTGCGGCCGACGTACACGTAGTCGTCGTGCTTGGCGACCCTGCCGTCTCCGGCTGTACGACCGTGCAGTCGCCGCCACACCCACGGCAGCGCGTGACGACGCCACCAGACGCCCACCGGGATCTGCTCGTGCTCGTGCATCGCCGCGTCGAGCGCACCGAGGGCATCGGCATCCGGTACGCCGAGCATCTCCGCCGCCCGATATGCGAGGAAGCGGTGTCCTCGACTGCTGAGGTGCACGAGATCCTCGCCCCAGTTCTGACGCTCGCCCAGGGTCGGGTGCAGATCGGTGTCCATGAGGATCGCGCCGGTACGGTCCGCGATCGCGGCGAGCGCCGTCGCGAACGCAGCGAAGCGGCGGACGTAGATCGCGGCGGCGCGGCGGCGCGGCAGGAAAGGGGTCAGGAGGACGACGTCGGCGCCGATGCCGCGGAGCCGCAGCACGGCGCTCTCCACCTGAGTCGCGAGCGCGGGGATGTCGACTGCGCGCCCCACCAGATCGTTGGCCCCGATGAGGATCGAGACGAGGTCGGGACGGAGCTCCACCGCCCGCTGCAGCTGCAGACCGCAGACATCGCGCACCCGCCGCGACCGCACCGCCAGGTTCGCGAAGTGCAATCCGTCGCGAGCAGCGAGGAGAAGGGCGAGACGATCGGCCCAACCGCGCAGGGCTCCGTCCGGCGCCGGATCGCACAGCCCTTCGGTCAGGGAGTCCCCGAGTGCGACGTAGCGCCGCCAGTTGCGCCGCTCGACAGCTCTCGGTGTCTCCGGCCGAGTGCGACGACGAACGGAGCTCTGCCGGTCGACCGCGGCGAGCGCCCTGGCATCGTCGAAATGTCCGAGCAGCTGGTCGCAGACGCTCGACCAGCTACGGTCCTGCACGGCCGCTCGCCCCGCCTCGCCCAGAGCACGCCGCTTGCGTGCGTCCCCCGCGAGGTCGGCCACCCGCATCCGCAGGTCGTCGAGGTCTCCGGGCCGGTACAGCCAGCCGTCCACTCCCATCCGCACCAGATCCCGTGGCCCACCGCGTCCGGTGGCGACGACGGGGATGCCGCTGGCGTGCGCCTCCTGAAGCGTCTGGCCGAAGGTCTCGCTCTCGCCGGGGTGCACGAAGAGATCGAAGGACGCCATCGCGGCGGCCAGCTCATCTCCGCTCAGATGGCCGAGGAAGAGAGCATCCGGCAGCAGCGTCTCCAAGCGGGACCGGCTGGGACCCTCCCCGACGATCACCAGTCGGACGCCGGGGATGCCGCGCAACGCGGTCAGGTCCTCCACCTGCTTCTCCGGCGCCAGCCGGCCGACGTAGCCGACAACGACGTCCGCACCCCAGCCCGCGCGCAGGATGTCGTCCCGACGTGACGGGTGGAATCGTTCGGCGTCCACGCCTCTCCCCCACCGACGGATCCGGTCCACGCCGAGCGCGGCCAGCTGCTGCTCCGATTCGGCGGACGGCGCCAGCGTCACGGTGGCCCTGCGGTGCAGCCGGGCGATATGTGTCTGCGCCACTCCGGTCGTCGCAGCCATCCGGTACCGCTCCGTGTAGGCGGCGACATCGGTCTGATATGCGGCGACCGCCGGGACACCGAGCCTCTCGGCGGCGAGGACACCGCGCCACCCCAGCGCGAAGGGGGAAGCGAGGTGCACGACGTCCGGTTCGAAGTCCCTCAGCGTCGCGGCCAGCCGATGTGCGGTGGACGTGCCGACGCGGACGTTGCGGTATCCGGGCAGCGGCAGGCTGGGGATCGCCTCGACGGACGCACCGTGCATCGCCGTCGGGATGCCGGCCGCGGATGGGGCGAGCACGTGAGCCCGATGCCCCCTCGCCTCGAGGTGGCGGAGGATCTGGAGCACGGATCCGGTCACGCCGTTCATGTGCGGAAGGAAGGACTCGGTCACGATCGCGACTCTCACACGCTCAGGATGACGCGTATCCCCGCCGCGCATGCGCCGATACGGTTCATGGCACCAGATGTTCACCGGATGCTGGATCGCCCGTCACCGGCTATCCGACGGTTGGTCGCCGTTCACCTCGACCGCGCAGTCTGGAGCCGTGCTGACGGAACTCCTCGCCTCGCCCTGGGCGCTCGTGATCATGAGCGCTCTCGTCCTCGGCGATGCCTTCTTCGTCGTGATCCCCGGCGAGGTCGCCGTGACGGCGCTCGGCGCCCTCGCATCGACGACCGGCACGCCACCGCTCTGGTCGGTGATCGTGTGCGCCGGAGTCGCCGCGATGTTCGGCGACACGGCGTGCTATCTGATCGGGCGCACCGTCGGCACCGAGAGGTGGCGATGGATGCGCACGCCGCGGGTGCATCAGGCGCTCGACTGGGCGCGCCGTCGACTGGACACCGGCACAGCCACGGTGCTGTTCACGGCGCGCTTCGTGCCCTTCGCGCGGCTGGCCATCAACCTCGTCGCCGGAGCCGCACGCATCCGTGCGCCGCGCTATCTCCCGCTGGTCGCGATCGCCGCGCTCGGCTGGGCCGCATATCAGGCGTCGATCGGCGCGCTCGTGGCCGTGCTCGTGCCCGGCGGTCCGCTCGTCGCCGTCATCGTCTCGATCGTCGCCGCCATCGCGCTCGGCGTCGGAATCGACCTGATCACCCGTCGCCTCCGCCGCTGACCTGTCCGCCGATGGGCCCGGTGGCCTAGGCTGGCGATCATGAGCACCGATGAAGGCGCATCCTCGACCGAGGACATGAAGCGCAAGTTCAAGGAAGCGCTCGAGAAGAAGAACGCGCAGCACCGCAGCGGCGAGGCCCATCTCGATGGGGACTCCGCCGTCCACGGTACGCACGCTCCGCAGACGCGGCGCGAGTTCCGACGCAAGAGCGGTTGATCACCCCAGAGCGGGGAGCCGGTATCCGGCCCCCGCTCTGTTCTCTCCCGTCGCTCTCCGACGTCGCCGGTGCCGATCAGCCCTGTCGCGGCAAGCGTCCTTCGTGCAGCAGCGCCTCCGGGTCGAAGCGCGCACGGAGAGCGGTCAGATGCGCGATCTGCTCGCCGGTCGCCGCGAGATCGAGAGTCTTGCCCGGCGAGAGGAATGTGGGGATCGTCTTCACCGCAGCAGCGTCACGGACGATCGCCTGGAACTCTGCGAGGCTCGCATCTCCCGGTTCGACTGGTGCCCCGGGGAACAAGGGCGCGAGCGCGTAGACGAGCCATCGCGCCTCAGCGAGATCCGCGAGACCCGAGCGCCGAGGCGATCGGAGTGCTCCGCCCAGCATCCGGATCTCGATCCCGATCACCGGCCGGTTCTCGGGTCGGCCGTGAAACCCCACGAGAGCGTCGATCAGCTCGTCGTCGAGGGCGGCGAGGGCGGCGGAGGCGCCACGGCTCGGACTCGGTTCCGTCGGCTCCGTCGACTGCGCGATCAGTGCGCCCGGCGAACTCGGTCCCGACGACTCGGCGATCAGTCCCGGTACCGCGCGGAGCGCACCGAGGAGAGCTGCTGCCTCACCCGCGGTGGACAGCGCCTGCACGGTGAGGAAGCTCTTTCCTCGAATGGCGTCGGGCAGCTGAGGCGCATCGGGCATGCGCGAAGAGGTGACGAACACGTTGAGCGTGTCCGGCGCGTCGGCGGCGAGATCCCTGACGGCACGGATGACAGCGCCCGAGGCCTCCGCCTCGAAGGTGAGAGTCGCCCCCCGGACGTCGGGCGTTCGGATCAGGTCGACCTCGACCTCGGTCACGATCGCGACGAGGCCGCCCGCTCCGCGGAGCGCCCACATGAGTTCGGGATCGCTCTCGTCATCGACCCGCTCGTGTGTGCCATCGGTGCGGAGCACCGTGGCCGTACGAAGGTTGTCGGATCCGAGCCCGGCCGTGCGGCTGAACCACGAGTGGCCGCCACCGAGCGTGTACCCCGCAGCGGTGACCACCGGGCTGCTGCCGGATGGCGCCGCCCAGCCCGTCCCCTCGAGCGCCTCGACGACGTGCCCCCAGCGCACCCCGGCACCGATGCGCACGGTGCCGGCGTCGAGGTCGGCGTCGAGGTCGTCGAACGCGTCCATGCGGATCACGATCGCGTCGTCGAGCGAAGCGGATGCCCCATGCCCGCTCGGCTGCACCGCCAGCGTCACCCCGGAGGCGCGGGCAGTCGCGAGCAGGAGGCGCAGATCGTCGACATGCGCCGGGATCGCCACCGCGACCGGCCTCTGGTCGATTGCACGGTTCCACGGAAGGCGGGCGAGATCGTAGCGTTCGTCCTCCGGGAGGAGGAGTTCGCCGGCGAAGCGGGAGCGCAGGTCTGAGAGCAGCTCGGAGATCGACATGACGACACCGTACGCCGCCCCACCGACATGGTCGACAGGGCGGCGCACGAGGACCTCATGCCATGGCGGTCACTCGCCGGCGAGGCCACCCAGCATGTGGCCGAAGGACCGACCCTCGCCGAGATAGGTCGCCGGGTCGTAGGGATCTGCGGCGGCGGTCTCGCCGCGCGTCACGATCGCCTGGGCGAGCTCCTTCGCCCCCTTCTCGATGCGCTTCGCGAGCGGAGCGACGTCGTCACCAGCCCCGCCCCAGTCGCTCGACGCGGCGAACACACCGGTCGAGACGGCATCCGCGTGCAGGTAGGCGAACAGCGGGCGGATCGCGTAGTCGATCGCGAGAGAGTGCCGAGGGGTTCCCGCATTCGCCCCGATCAGCACCGGCTTTCCGGTGAGGGCGTCGGGGTCGAGCACGTCGATGAAGGACTTGAAGAGACCCGAGTAGCTGGTCGAGAAGATCGGCGTCACCGCGATGAGCGCATCGGCGGAGACGACGGTGTTGATCGCCGTCTCCAGCGCCGGTGGAGCGAAGCCCGCCAGCAGGTTGTTCGTGATGTCGTGCGCGTGGTCGCGCAGCTCGATCACGTCGACGGTGGCCTCGATGCCCTGTGCGGTGAGGGCCTTGACGGTCTCGGCGGCCAGTCGGTCGGCCAGCATCCGCGTGGACGACGGGTTCGACAGTCCGGCCGAGACCACGGCGATGCGACGAGCGGTCATCTCACGCCTCCTTGCGGCTCAGTCCGAAGGCCGCACCGGCAGGAGCCGGAGTGTCCTCGTACGGGGAGTCCGCGGTGAGGTTGTCGCCGCGGTTGGCACCGGGGCGCGCCTGGCGTGTGGGTCCGTCGCCGTAGGTGGCCTGCACCCGCGCCGCGTGGGTGGGAGCGTCCGGCACCGACTCGGGGCGTCCCTTCGCGAGCTCCTTGCGGAGCACGGGAACGACCTCGGAGCCGAGGATGTCGAGCTGCTCGAGCACGGTCTTCAGCGGCAGACCAGCGTGATCGATGAGGAACAGCTGACGCTGGTAGTCCCCGAAGTGCTCGCGCATGCCCGCGTAGCGGTCGATGACCTGCTGCGGAGATCCGACCGTGAGGGGCGTCATCTCGGTGAAGTCCTCCATGCTCGGCCCGTGGCCGTACACGGGCGCGTTGTCGAAGTACGGACGGAACCGATCCACCGCATCCTGCGACTTCGCTGCCATGAACACCTGACCGCCGAGCCCGACGATCGCCTGCTCCGGCGTGCCGTGCCCGTAGTGGGCGTAGCGCTGACGGTACAGCTCGATGAGCCGCTGGTAGTGCTCCTTCGGCCAGAAGATGTTGTTCGCGAAGAAGCCGTCGCCGTAGTACGCGGCCTGCTCGGCGATCTCGGGCGTGCGGATCGATCCGTGCCAGACGAAGGGTGCGATCCCGTCGAGCGGACGCGGGGTCGCGGTGAATCCCTGCAGCGGCGTGCGGAACTTGCCCTCCCAGTCGACGACGTCCTCGGTCCAGAGCTTGTGCAGCAGCGCGTAGTTCTCGATCGCGAGCGGAAGCCCCTGGCGGATGTCCTTGCCGAACCATGGGTAGACCGGACCGGTGTTGCCGCGGCCGAGCATGAGATCCATGCGCCCGCCGGACACGTGCTGCAGCATCGCGTACTCCTCGGCGATGCGCACAGGGTCGTTCGTCGTGATGAGCGTCGTCGACGTCGAGACGACGAGTCGCTCGGTCTGCGCGGCCAGAGCCGCGAGGAAGGTCGTGGGGCTGGAGGACCAGAACGGGGGGTTGTGGTGCTCGCCGATCGCGAAGACGTCGAGACCGACCTCTTCCGCGTGTGTGGCGATCCGCATGGTCGCCGTGATGCGCTCCTGCTCGCTCGGCGTGATGCCGGTGGTGGGGTCGCGGGTGATGTCGCTGACCGACATGATGCCGAACTGCATCGCCTGTGCGCCTGACTGCTCGCTCATGATTCTCCGTGCTCTCCGAAGCGGATGGATCTGCATCCGTTTCTATTCATTTGAATGTATCTGAGTCAACGCGACCGCGCCAACTTTATTCCCCGCGGTAGCCTCGAGGGATGAGCAGCGCCGGAGCAGATGCGATCGTGCCCCCTACAGCGACCGCTCAGCGCCCTCGGCGGCGCGTGCCTTTCTGGGACAACGCGCGCTACGTGTGCATCGTGCTCGTGGTGCTCGGCCATGCCGTCCAGCGGCTGATCTACGACTCCGACATCGCCCTGGCGTTCTACCTCGCGCTCTACGCGTTCCACATGCCGGCGTTCGCGATCATCTCGGGCTACTTCTCGAAGTCGGGCTCCCCCACACGGGTGCAGATGGCCAGGATCATCACCGACATCATCGTGCCGTACGTCGTCTTCGAGCTGCTCTGGACCCTGACGAAGTGGCTGGTCGAGGGCCAGGCGAACCCCAACATCACCAAGCCGTCCTGGACGCTGTGGTTCCTGCTCGCCCTCGGGATCTTCCGACTCGTGCTCCCCTACCTGGCGCTGTTGCGCTGGCCGCTGCTGTGGACCGTCATCATCTCCATCGGCGTCGGCTACCTCCCCAACGTCGACAGCACGTTCTCGCTGTCGCGCACTCTGGGCCTGCTGCCCTTCTTCACTCTCGGATGGTGGCTGCGCGATCGCGACGTGGTCGGCAGACTCCGCCTCCTCGACCACCGCCCGTGGTGGAGCAGGGTCGTCGCCGTCGCCCTGCTCGGAGCCGCGGGGTTCACCGCCTGGTTCTGGCTCGACGTGTGGGAGCGGATCGATCTGCGGCACTGGCTGTTCTACGAGGACTCCTACGCCGATCTCGGCGGCGAGCAGTGGTGGGCCGGGGGTGTGCGCTTCGCCGTGATGATCGTCGCCGTGATCCTCAGCGCCGCGTTCTTCACCCTGATCCCGCGCGGCACGTACTGGTGGACGCCTTTCGGTCAGTACACGATGTACGTGTTCCTGCTGCACTCGTTCGTGCTGTACCCGTTCCGCGAATCCGGCGTGCTGCGCGACCTCGATCCGACCTGGCTCTGGCTGCCGTTGGTGGTGGTCGCCTCGGTGCTGCTCGCTCTCGTGCTCGCCACGCGGCCGGTGCGAAGGGTGTTCCGGCCGCTCATCGAACCCCGCCCGACCTGGCTGTTCAGCGACCCGAGCCTGGCCTCCAGAGAGGGCCATCGCAACGACCCCACCGGCTCCCGCCGACCGCGCTGACCCCGACCGGATAGCCTGAGAGAATGACGACGGCCGAGCGATTCCGCGACGACATCGTCGCCGAGATCCACCGCACCGGTTTCGGAGCGCACGGACTGCACGTGCGGATCGGCGACGACACGGCGGCGCATCGCTGGACGGCCGACGTCCGCGAGGACGTGCACTCGATCGCCAAGGGCGTCTGCGTGATCGCCGCCGCCCTCGCGGTCGACGAGGGACGCCTGTCCATGGACGAACGAATCGTCGATCTGCTTCCCGATGCCGCGCACGGTGCGGGAGTCGAGGGGATCACGCTCCGCCATCTCTTCACCATGAGCAGTGGGATCGACCTCCCCTGGTCCGAGACCGAGCTCACGGACTGGCCCGATCTCGCGGCGGAGTTCCTGCGCCGCGAGACTCCCGGTCGCCGCTTCCAATACGCGAACGCGAGCACCTATACCGCCATGACGGCGCTGTCCGGCGTGGTGGGCGACATCGTCGACTACCTCGAGCCTCGGCTGTTCGCGCCACTCGGCATCGACGACGTCCGATGGGAGCGCTGCCCGAACGGACGGATCGCCGCCGGTGGCGGTCTCGCACTCACGACCGACGAGCTGTCGCGCCTCGGACTGCTCATCCGCGACCGAGGCGTCTGGCGAGGCGAGCGCCTCGTCGGCACCCGATGGATCGACGCCATGCACGAGGACTGGGTCGCCGCCGGAGAGAATCCGGGGTACGACCGCTACGCCCTCGCCGGCTGGGCGGGCCCAGGCAGCGCCTGGAGGCTGCACGGCGCGTACGGACAGCTGCTGATCTTCCGCGGTGACGCCGTGGTGACCATCACGGCATCAGACCACTTCGGAGCCGACGCGATCGCCGCCCACGCGGTGAGCCTGCTCGAGGGCTGAGCGACCCTCTCAGGTGAAGAGCTCCGCACCGACGTACGACCCGGGAGCGGCACCGGCGGGGATCGCCCAGATGCCTGACCCGACATGGCGGATGTACTCGCTCATGAGGTCGGTCGACAGGCGTCGCTGCAGAGTGATGAACTGCGCCGGATCCCGCTGATAGGACAGGAAGAACAGTCCGGCGTCGAGACGGCCCAGCTCGTTGTTGCCGTCGACGTAGTTGAATCCGCGGCGGAGGATGCGGATGCCGTCGTTCTGGTCGGGGTGTGCGAGGCGGACGTGGGAATTCTCATCGATCGCCGATCCCGAGAAGACCGGGGCGGTGAACTCGTCGCCGCCGGACAGCGGAGCGCCGCCCGCCTTCTCACGCCCGATGATGGTGTCCTGCTCCGACAGACGCACGCGGTCCCAGGTCTCGATGAGCATCGCGACCTTCCTCGCGACGAGGTACGAGCCACCCGCCATCCACGCCGGTTCATCCGACGAGGCCACCCACACGTGGTCGGCGAGAGCGTCGGTGTCGTCCGCGAGGATGTTCGCAGTGCCGTCCTTGAATCCGAAGAGGTTCCGCGGGGTCGCCTGGGCCGACGTCGTGCGCGAGGTCTTGCCGAACCCCAGCTGTGACCAGCGCAGGCGGGCGCGACCGAAGGCGATGCGGCTGAGATTGCGGATCGCGTGCACCGCGACCTGTGGATCGTCCGCGCACGCCTGGATGCAGAGATCGCCTTGGGACTTCTCCGGATCGAGGTCGTCGCCGAGGAACGCCGGCAGCCGCTCGAGGCCCGGAGGCCGGAGTGCGGCGATGCCGTAGCGGTCGCCGTCCTCGTTCTCGAAGAGGCTCGGGCCGAGACCGAACGTGATGGTGAGGCCGGATGCCGGAAGACCGAGTGCCTCGCCCGTGTCGTCCGGCGGGGTCTCCGGGTCGCCACCTACTGCCCCGGTCGCGCTGACGTCGAGCCCCTGGGTGATCCGGGATGCCGCGTACGTCCAGTCCTGCAGCAGTGTGATGAGGTCGTCACGGTCGGTCCGGGGCATCATGTCGAAGGATGCGAAGTGCAGGTGCTCCTGCACGGGTGTCGTGATTCCCGCCTGATGCGCGCCGAAGAACTCGTAGACGCTCTGCGCGTCGGCATCCGCCCGCGCCCGTCCGAGAGCGACTCCCCCGGCGAGTCCACCGCCGAGACCGACGGCGACGCCGGCAGCACCGCCTCCGATCGCGAGTCCCAGCAGACCGCGCCGACTCAGGCCTGGTTCGCGGGATGCCGCGACCGCCGCATCGTCATCCGATGCGGGAGTCGCGGCATCCGCAGTGCGTTCACTCACCTCGGGATCGTACCTGACGGATCGATCAATCGAGGATCGTGCCGGTGAGCTGCGACAGCGGCTCGGCGAGGGCGTTGATGAGGTCGGTGAACTCGCGCCGGTTCTCGTCGGTCAACGCGGAGTACGCCACGAAGCCGTCCGTCAGCGAGCCGTGCGCGGCGAGCGACTCCTCGAGGGCGCCATAGCCCGCCTCGATCTCGTCGACGAGAGCCGCACCGTCATCGCCCTGTGCCGCGGCGAAGTCCTGCACGAGGGAGAACGCCATCTTCGAGCCCTCGACGTTCGCGGCGAAGTCGTAGAGGTCGGTTCCCGACCACCAGTCCTCCTCGCCGGAGATCTTGCCCGTGGCGACCTCGTCGAGGAGCGCGATCGCGCCGTTCGAGATGCCGCCGATGCCCTGGTCCTCGAGCGCCGCGGTGAAATCGTCGGAGTGGACGTAGTCGTAGAGCTCCTGCACGTCGGCGATGAGCTGGTCGCCGTACTCGGCGCGCTCCTCGGCGGTCGACGGAGCCCAATCCTGCCAGGCTGGCGTCTCGCCATCGGAGTTCAGGGCGTCCTGAGCAGGAACCCAGAGGTCCTTCTCGATCCGGTGGAAGCCGGTCCAGTCCAGCCCCTCGGCGACCGCGTCGACCTCGCGGTAGTCGATACGCGGATCGAGGTCGCCGAGCGACTCGGCGACCGGCTCGATGCGCTCGTAGGACGCTCGGGTCTGCGCGAACAGGGCGCGAGCCGTCTCGTCGTCACCCGACTCGTACGCCGCGACGAGCTCGTCGACGGCGGGGACGAGCTGACCGACCTGGTCCTTCACGAACGCCGCATAGAGGTCGACCGCCTGCTGCTTCTGCTCGGAGTCCTCCCCGCTGACCTCGACACGGTCGCCGGTCACAATGAACTCCGTCTTCCCGACGCCGTCGCCGATCATGCCCGGCTTGCACAGGGTGTAGTAGGTGCCGGGCTGAGCGACGACGGTGAGGGTGCGCGAGGCCGACGGGGCGATGTTCTCGACCTCGCCGATGATCCGCAGGCCGTCTTCCGCGAGCAGGTAGAACTCGCTCGTCTGACTGCTGTCGTTGGTCACGTCGAACGTCAGCGTGCCGCTCGCTGCGGTCGAATCCGAGACCGCGCAGGTGTCGTCCGTCGACGAGACGTCGAAGGATGCTCCGGCTGCGGCATCCGACTTCGCGACACAGCCGCTGAGGACGAGGGCGGCCGCACCGGCGGTCGCCAGGACACCGAGGATTCGGCGGGAGGTGGTCATGCTGCTCCTTGCTGTGAGAGGGGGGCGGCGGGGTCGCGCTCTTCGGCGGCGACCGCGTCACGTGCGGGAGAGGGACGCTTCGCGCGGAGCCCCCGGATGAAGAGGAATCCGACGATGAGGATGTAGATCGCCCACGCGATCACCTGCATCCACGTCATCTTCGGCATGAAGCCGATCGTGGCCTGCAGCACGACGGCGAGGGTCTGCCCCGGGGCGATCACGGCGCTGAGGTCGAAGGCGTAGCCGAACGGGATGGCCGCCCAGCCGATCGCGACGGCACCGGTGACCTCGTCCACGGGGGCGAGCGCCGTGAAGGGCCCTGGGAGGATGGCGGCCTCCTGCAGATCCATGATCGCGTAGGCCAGAACGCCCGCCGCCACGATCACGAGGAAACCACTGGTCCAGGTGAAGAAGCGGCGAAGGTCGAGGCGCACGGCTCCGCGGGCGATGAGCCAGCCCACGACGGTGGCGGTGAGCAGACCGAGCACCGCACCGATCAAGGCCGCCGGCGCGTCGCCGAACGACTGCACCATCGCCCAGAGGATCAGAGTGGTCTCGATGCCCTCCCGGGCGACGGAGACGAAGCCGATCGCGACGAGTGCCCAGATGCCGCCTCGGGTGAGGGCTCGGTCCAGGCCTCCCTCGAGCGTCGCCTTCATGGTGCGCCCGGCCTTCTGCATCCAGAAGATCATCCAGGTGACCATCGCGACCGCGAGCAGAGACATGACGCCACCGATCGTCTCCTGCGCGACGAAGGTCAGCTCGTACGCTCCGAACGTCAGGATCGCGCCGATGCCGAGCGCGAGCGCGATCGCCAGACCCACGCCGAGCCACATGCGCGGCAGCGCGTCCTTCCGCCCGAGACGCTTCAAGTACGCGACGAGGATGCCGACGATGAGGGCGGCTTCGAGGCCTTCACGCAGGCCGATCAGGAACGACGCGAGCACGGAATGTCAACTCTCTGGAATATCGATGAGGTAAGGCATCCCTTACTCACGAGACTTTAGCATCTCACCGGGGATGCCATCGGTGCGCCCGCCGGGGGTAATGCTCTGCAACACAGTCATCCGCCCACAGAAAGCCGATCTACCCTCGGGACATGGCTGAACTCTCACTCCCCATCCTCGATCTGTCCCAGCTCGACGCCGGCGACGAGGCCGCGGCGCGCTTCCGCGACGACCTCCGCGCGGCCACTCACGACGTCGGATTCTTCTACCTCACGGGGACCGGCATCTCCGCTGAGCTGGAAGCACGTCTGCACCAGGCCGCGCGAGACTTCTTCGCCCTCCCCGAGGACGACAAGCTGGCGATCGAGAACGTCAACAGCCCGCACTTCCGCGGGTACACGCGCGTCGGCGGTGAGCGCACGCAGGGCAAGGTGGACTGGCGCGAGCAGATCGACATCGGCCCCGAGCGCGAAGCGGTCGAGGGCGGCCCGTCGTTCAACCGGCTGATCGGCCCGAACCTGTGGCCGGCCGCTCAGCCGGAGCTCAAGGAGATCGTCGGCGAATGGCACGAGACGCTGTCCGAGGTGGCGCGGAAGCTGCTGCGCGCGTGGGCGCAGACGCTCGGCGCGGACGAGACGTACTTCGACGAGCACTTCGGAGAGCCCTCGACGCTCATCAAGATCGTGCGTTACCCCGGCACGCACGAGCCGGAGCCGCAGCAGGGCGTCGGGGCGCACAAGGACTCGGGCGTGCTCACCCTGCTCTGGGTCGAACCGGGCAAGGGCGGGCTGCAGGTGGAGCGTGACGGCGAGTGGGTCGACGCTCCCCCGGTTCCCGGCGCCTTCGTCGTCAACATCGGCGAGCTGCTGGAGTACGCCACGGGCGGGTACCTCAAGGCGACGAACCACCGGGTGGTCTCGCCGCAGGCACCGAACGAGCGGATCTCGATCCCGTTCTTCTTCAACCCCGCGCTCGACAAGCGCCTGCCACTGATCGAGCTGCCCGAGGAACTGGCCGCGGCCGCGACCGGGGTCACGGACGACCCCGCCAACCCGATCCACGCCCTGTACGGCGAGAACGCGCTGAAGTCGCGCCTGCGCGCCCACCCGGATGTGGCCGCGATCCACCACGCGGACCTGGTCGGCGCCGAGGCCTGAACGTCGGTGCAGGGGCGCATCGGGCCGTGCTCGATGCGCCCCCTGCACGATCCGGGCGCCTTCACGCATGACGAAAGCCTCCCCACACCGTGGGGAGGCTTTCCAAGAATGTTCTGCGCGATTGAACGCTGGTCGTTATGCCTTATCGACGCAGGCCCAGACGCTCGATGAGCGAACGGTAGCGGTTGATGTCGATGTCCTGCAGGTAACCCAGCAGGCGACGACGCTGACCGACGAGGAGGAACAGACCACGACGCGAGTGGTGGTCGTGCTTGTGCTCCTTCAGGTGCTCGGTGAGGTCCTTGATGCGCTGCGTCAGCATCGCGACCTGCACCTCGGGGGATCCGGTGTCACCGGGGTGCGTCGCGTACTCTTCGATGATCGCCTTCTTGACGTCTGCTTCCAGTGCCATAGATTCGATCCCCTCTCTGCTTGTTGCGCGGTGCCCGGCACCTGATGTGCGAGCTCTCTTTATCCGCGGCCGATCGAACGGCAACCTGAAGAGTCTACCAGGCATCATGCCCCGCGGATGACCAGCGGGCAGCCGGGTCTCGGATACGCTCGACGCATGCAGGACCGAGCAGATCAGTGAGCACCGCACGAGGGCACCTCATCGATCTGACGCCGCTGACGCGGAGCCCCGCATTCGCCAGGATGTGGATCGGCTCGACGCTCACGGGCATCGGCGGCCAGCTCACCATCGTCACGGTGATGCTGCACGTGTTCGCGCTGACCGGCAGCACCTTCGCCGTGTCGATGATCGCCGTCGCCGGCCTCGTGCCGATGATCCTGGCAGGACTCTATGGGGGCATGCTGGCCGATGCGTTCGACCGGCGGCTCGTCGCGCTGATCGCCGCCACGGTGACCTTCGCGTCGACGGGGGCGCTGGCCGCGCTCACCTGGACCGGCCTCGAGACCATCTGGTGGCTCTACGTGCTGAGCATGCTCAACTCGGCGGCGAACTCGGTCGGGATGGCGACGCGCACCGCGATCGTTCCCCGACTGATCCCCCGCGACATGCTGGCGGCGGCATCCGCTCTGAACGGCGTGGCCTTCGGACTCACGGTGATGGCGGGTCCGGCGCTGGCCGGCGTCCTCGTCGCTCTCACCGGCTACGGCTGGACGTACACGATCGATGTCGTGCTGATGCTGTCGATGTTCCTGGGTCTGTGGACGCTCCCCGCGCTCCGACCGGAGGGCGAGGTCGTGAGACCCGGCCTCGAGTCCCTCAAGGACGGCTGGCGGTTCCTGCGCGGCGCGGGGAACATCCGGATGCAGTACATCCTCGACATCGTCGCGATGACCTTCGGCCAGCCCCTGGCGCTGTTCCCGGCACTGGGAACGGTGCTCCTCGGCGGCGGAGCCGTGACCACCGGCCTTCTCACCGCAGCCGTCGCCGTCGGCACGTTCACGTCCAGCCTGTTCTCGGGCCGGGTGGTTCAGTACCGCTGGCACGGGCGCGGCATCGCCCGCGCGGTCCAGGCGTACGGTGCGGCCATCGCTCTGTTCGGTGCAGTGCTGCTGATCGGAGCCTTCCAGCCGGCCGCCTCCGAGCGTGTCCCGAACCTGGCGCTCATCGTCATGGCCTGCCTCGCACTCGCGCTCTCCGGTGCCGCCGACAACATCAGCTCGATCTACCGGAACACGATGATGCAGGCTGCGGTGCCCGACGGCATGCGAGGCCGCCTGCAGGGCGTCTTCATCATCGTCGTCGCCGGCGGCCCGCGCGTGGGCGCTCTGTACGCCGGCGCACTCGCCACCCTCACGGCGGTGTGGTTTCCCCCGCTGCTGGGCGGGTTCCTGGTGATCGGGATCGTCGCCGTTCTCGCCCGCACGAACCCCCGCTTCCGCGCTTACGACGCGGAGCAGCCCGCCCCCTGACGGTGCGATCCGGCCGGTCCTCGGCGGATTTCGGACGTCGCAGTCGTCTGGGGCGCTCAGCGTCCGATGCCGTCGTTAGAGTTCGACCATGACCTCGACCCCGGCCTCGGCGACAGCTCGGTCCGCACCCGCGTCCTCGCGCCGTGCACCGATCACGTTCCAGTTCATCCTGACCGGTGTCGTCTGGGGATCGAGCTTCCTGTTCATGAAGGTCGCTCTGGGCGGGATATCCCCCGCACAGGTCGTCTGGTCGCGACTCGTGCTCGGAGCACTCGCGCTCGGCCTCTTCGTCGTACTCCGCCGCGAGCGACTGCCCAGGGTTCTGGGCACCTGGATCCACCTGACCGTCGTCGCCGTGACCTTCTGCGTCATCCCGTTCCTGATCTTCTCGTGGGCGCAGCAGCACGTGAGCTCCGGACTCGCGAGCATCTTCAACGCGACGACCCCGATCATGACGGCGATCATGGCCTGGGCCGTCTTCCGCGTGGAGAAGCTGAAGCTCGTGCAGATCATCGGCATCCTGGTCGGGATCTCCGGCGTCATGGTGATCATCGCACCGTGGCAGGGCATGGACGCGGAGCAGAGCATCGGCGCCCAGCTGTCGATCCTGGGTGCCACGGCCTGCTATGGATTCAGCCTCGCGTACATGCGGCGATTCCTCGGCGATTCCGGGATCAGCGCACTGGTGTTCTCGTTCCTGAACATCGGGCTGGCCGCGGCGATCATGGTGCTGCTGACCCCGGTTCTCGTGCTCACGCCGGTCCGCCTGGACATCTGGATCGTGATCTCCGTGGTCCTGCTCGGGCTCCTCGGAACCGGACTCGCCTACGTCTGGAATCAGAACGTGCTGCGCGCCTGGGGGCCGACCCGTGCCTCGACCGTCACCTACATCACACCCGTGGTCGGCGTGACGCTCGGCATCCTGATCCTGCACGAGGAGCTCAGCTGGAACGAGCCTGTCGGCGCGCTGATCGTCTTCGCCGGGATTCTGCTGACCCAGAACCGCATCCGGTTCCGCCGCCGTGCCCCACGGGCGAGCGACTGACGCACGAGAGGCGCGGATGCCGTTGCGTCCGCGCCCCTCCCCCGTCGGAGATCAGTCCTGCTGCAGCGAGCCCTGAAGATCGAGGTTGATCGTGATGTCCTTGCCGACGAGGACGCCACCGGTCTCGAGGGCGGCGTTCCAGGTGAGGCCGAAGTCCTCGCGGTTGATCACGGTCGTCGCGGATGCTCCGGCCTTGTAGTTGCCCCACGGGTCGGCACCGAAACCACCGAAGTCGAACTCGAACGTGACGGGCTTGGACACGCCGCGGATGGTGAGGTCGCCGTCGACGAGGAACTCGCCCTTCTCGACGCGGGTTCCGGTGGACACGAACTCGATGGTCGGGAAGTTCTCCACGTCGAAGAAGTCCGCCGAACGCAGGTGCGTGTCGCGACCCTCGTCGTTCGTGTCGATCGAGGTGACGTCGACGCTCGCGGTGACGCTCGCCTCGAGCGGGTTCTCGGGTGCGACGAGCGTCGCCGACTTGATGCCGAACGAGCCGCGCACCTTCGAGATCATCATGTGGCGGACGCTGAAGGTCACCTCGCTGTGTGCGGGGTCGAGGACCCACGTGCCTGCACGGTAGCCGGGGATGTCGATGGTCATGGTGTCTCCTCTGAAGATCGTGGGCGCCGCGACTGCGGCATCACAGGATCCAACTTACATTCATCTGCATGTATTCCCGCGCAGGGCGAACAATCCGGAATCGACGAAGGCGCCCGATCCGTGAACGGATCGAGCGCCTTCCGAACGACTCAGGTCAGCCGACGGCGACGAGGTCGATGATGAAGATGAGGGTCTTGCCGGAGAGGAAGTGTCCTCCACCGACCGGACCGTATGCCAGGTGCGGCGGGATGACGAGCTCGCGGCGTCCGCCGACCTTCATGCCCGGGATCCCGTCCTGCCAGCCCTGGATCAGACCGCGCAGCGGGAATTGGATGGTCTCGCCACGGCCCCAGGAGGAGTCGAACTCCTCACCCGAGTCGAACTCGACTCCGGCGTAGTGGACGGTGACGGTGTCGCCGGGCTTGGCCTCGGCGCCGTCGCCCTCGATGAGGTCGCGGATGACGAGCTCGGAGGGAGCGGGACCGGTGGGGGCGTCGAATTCAGGCTTCGTGCGATCAGTCATGCATCCATCCAACCGGAGCCCCGCTCGACGGTCAACGCGAGCGGACCAGCTGACAGCGAACACGCCCCTCCCCAGGATTCCCGACTCCGACCCTTGACACCCCGGTGCGGCAGGTGCACCCTGTTGGTAGATCAACTCAGCGCCCGGTAGACATGCAGGCATCGCCGCAGCACCGGGCGCTGAGTCTGTCCGGGCCGTCAGTAGGCGAGAAGCGCCGCCCTGGTCGCACGGGTCCGCGCGAGCAACGCCTGCTCGTCCTGCGCCGCCAGAGGATCGCGACCCGTGATCGCGCGCTGCCGAACGGCCGCGAGCGTCGTCGCGTCCTTGATGAACCCGCGCATGAGCTGACGTCGGTCGCCACGGAGCTGCGCGGCCCAGCGCAAACCGATGCGGCGACCGCTGCCCGTGGCGAGCATGTCCACCTCTTCCGGCGTGAACCAGCCGGCAGCCGCGTAGTCGCTGAGACGCGCTCTGGTGAGTCGTGCCTCTTCGCGGCGCAGGGCGACCACGCCGAGGATGAAGCCGACGAACAGCGGCACCTGGAGCACGAAGTACAGCAGGAAGAAGTCCGTGAACGTCGCCGACCAGTTCCACAGGCCGTGCAGGAACATCGCTCCGAGCAGACCCAGGGCGCCGGCGCCGAGAGCCGCCCCGGCGCCGGCGTGCTTGCGAGCGACGAGACCGATCGCCAGCCCCGTGAGCGAGGTGAACATGGCGTGCGCGAACGGCGACATCAGAGCGCGGACGAAGAAGGTGGCCGTGAGCCCTTGACCGCCTCCCTCGATCAGGCTGACGGCGAAGTACTGGATGTTCTCGGTGAAGGCGAAGCCGGCGCCGACCAGGGCGCCGTACACGACACCGTCGACCGGACCGTCGAAGCTGCGACGCGCGATGAGGAAGATCAGGTAGACGCCGAGCCCCTTCCAGAACTCCTCGACGATCGGCGCCTGGATCACGGCGCTCATCGCGTCGCTGCGCAGCCCGATCAGCAGCGTGATGGCGATGTCGACGAGCAGTGTGAGTCCGACAGCCGCGATCGCTCCCCAGGCGACCGCGAAGAACACGAAGAGCTTCGGTTCGGGCTCCCATCGGTCGATCATGCGCACGGACAGGAAGACGATCGTCAGCGGGATCAGAGCGAGCACCAACCCGATGATCGATGCTTCAGGGCCGAGGGCGAACCCGAAGTACCCGATGAGCGCCAGCGTCAGGAACCCGAGGAATCCGAACAGGATGTAGACCGCCGTCCGACCGCGACGACGGCCCACCGGCAATGAGGGCAGGCCGGGTGCGGGCGACGGTGCGACCGGTGCCGGCGGCGAGTACCGCGTCGGTTGCGCGAGCACCGAGGCGAACGCCGGCTGCTGGGAGAACGTCGCGGGAGTGTAGGCGGATCGCGCGTACTGCTGCGCCGAATACTGCTGTTGCGGCGCCTGATACGGAGGCTGCTGCGGGGGGACGACCTGCGATGCCTGCGGCTGCGCGGGTGCCTGGCCGTACGGATGCTGCGACGCCGGCGCCTGACCGTACGCGCTCTGTGGATGCTGCGACCCTGGGTGCTGCGCGTGCGGATACGAGGCCTGCGAGTGCTGGGCCTGCGGATACCCCTGCGGCGCTTGTCCCCACGGCTGCTGCTGCGGCGCCGACGGCTGCGGAGCCTGCGCATACGGCGGAGCCTGCGCATACGGCGGTGCCTGCGGATGCTGGGGAGCCGGCGGATGCTGCGCGGCCTGTCCCTGGGGCTGAGGGTGGGCGCCGTTCGGCTGCTCTGCGGGCGGCGGCAGGTACGGCGCGGGCTGTGACGGTCCTCCGGAACTCATACCGAAAGCATATTGGCACCGTGTCCGCGCGCCCCGCTGCGTCTTCTTCCTCCCTTCAGCGCATCGCGGCTAGCGTAGAGGCATGCGGTTCGCTCATCTGCGCCGCGCCGACTCCACCGCTGCGTCGCTCGCAGTCGTGGACGGTGCCGACGCCATCCTCGTCTCCGACCTCCTCTCCTCTCCCCCTGCGACGCTGCAGCAGCTGATCGAGGGCGGCGACGACATGCTCGCCGCCCTTCGTTCCGCCCTCGCGTCCGGCGAGGCGCAACGGCATCCGCTGTCGGACTTCGGCTTCGACTCCGCAGTCCTCGCCCCACCGGCGGTTCTCGCGGTCGGGCTGAACTACGCCGCACACTCCAGCGAACTCGGACTCAAGACGGATTCGGCCCCCACGGTGTTCACGCTGTGGCCGAACTCGCTCACCGCGCACGAGGCCACGACCTCGTGGCCGCGCTCGCTCAGCGAGACCGTCGACTACGAAGCCGAACTCGGTGTGCTGATCGGCCGTCCAGCCAAGGACGTCGACGAAGACGCCGCGCTCGACCACGTCTGGGGCTACACGGTGGTGAACGACATCACGGCGCGCAATGTGCAGTTCGCCGAGGCGCAGTGGTCGCGGTGCAAGTCGTTCGACGGTTTCACCCCGACCGGCCCGTTCGCGGTCACGGCCGATGAGGTCGCCGACCCCCAGGACCTGCACATCTGGACGGTCGTCGACGGTCAGACCGTGCAGGACGCGTCGACAGGGCAGATGGTGCGCTCGGTGGCCACGCTCATCGCCCACCTGTCGCAGTCGCTCACCCTGCTGCCGGGCACGCTGATCTCCACCGGCAGCCCCGGCGGCGCAGGCTACTCCCGCGACCCGCAGATTTTCCTCCGCGACCGCTCCACCGTCACCGTGGGCATCGACGGCATCGGCGAACTGACGACGCACTGCCGGATCATCGAGGCCTGACCCGGACACACCTGAACCGGGATGCGGATGAGGGACGGATGCCGCAGCATCCGTCCCTCATCTCGTGCAGCGCCGGATCCGGCGTCAGATCTCCACGAGGTCGTCGGGGGTGATGATCGGGATCGCCGCCGTCACTGCCTCCAACCCGGACAGACGAGCGGGTGACAGCTGCTTCACGACCTCATCGCGCGACATGAGCCCGGCCTCGACGACGAGGTCGGCGACGTTGCGGTTGGTCAGCAGGGCGGTCTTCGCGAGCGCCGCGGCGGCCGCGTAGCCGATGAACGGTGTCAGCGCCGTGATCACGCCGACCGAGGCGCCCACCATGGTGCCGAGTCGGTCGCGGTTCGCGGTGATGCCGTCGATGCAGTTGACGCGGAGGGTCCACATCGCCTGGCGCATCCAGGTGATCGACTGGAAGATCGAGTGCGCGATCACCGGCTCGAAGGCGTTGAGCTGCAGCTGCCCGCCCTCGACAGCCATCGTGACGGTCATGTCGGCGCCCACGACCGCGAACGCGACCTGATTCACGACCTCGGGGATCACCGGGTTGACCTTGCCCGGCATGATGCTCGATCCCGCCTGGCGGGCGGGGAGGTTGATCTCGCCCAGACCCGCCTGCGGTCCGGATGCCAGCAGTCGCAGGTCGTTGCAGATCTTCGAGAGCTTGATGGCGTTGCGCTTGAGCGACGAGGAGAACGACATGAACGATCCGGTGTCACTCGTCGATTCGACGAGGTCGGTCGCCGTGGAGAGGTCGAGGCCCGTGATCTCTCGCAGGTGGCGGAGCACGGCGGGCGCGTAGTCGGGGTGGGTCGTGATGCCGGTGCCGATCGCGGTGGCCCCCATGTTGATCTCGAACATGAGCGAGGCGTTCTCGGTGAGCCTGCTGTGGTCCTCGCCGAGCGTCGTGGCGAACCCGTGGAACTCCTGCCCCAACGTCATCGGCACGGCATCCTGCAGCTGGGTGCGGCCGACCTTCAGGACGTCGTGGAACTCGCTGGCCTTGCCGAGGAACGAGACGCGCAGGAGGTCGAGTTCCTCGAGCAGCGACTTCAGGGTCAGCGAGAGGCCGATCTTCACGGCCGTCGGGTACACGTCGTTGGTCGACTGGCTGCGGTTCGTGTGATCGATGGGCGACAGGAAGGCATAGTCACCTTTCTCGCGGCCCGCCATCTCGAGCGCGATGTTGGTGATGACCTCATTCGCGTTCATGTTCGTCGAGGTGCCGGCACCGCCCTGGATCACCCCGACCGTGAACTGATCGTGGAACTCGCCGTCGATGACGCGCTGCGCGGCCCGCTCGATGAGGTCGGCCCGTTCGGCGTCGAGGACGCCGATCTCCCGGTTCGCGCGGGCGCTGGCCTGCTTGACCATCGCGAGTGCGCGTACGAGGTCGGGATAGACCGAGATCGGCCTCTTCGTGATCGGGAAGTTCTCGTCCGCTCGAGCGGTGTGGATGCCCCAGTACGCGTCGGCGGGGATCTCCATGCTCCCGAGGGAGTCGGTCTCGGTGCGGGTGGGCGCGGCAGAAGCCATGTCACATCCTTGTGGGTCGTGGCGGGTGGGTACGTGGGGGATGCGTCAAGTCTACGCCCGCGCGCTCCGCCGCCGTCGGTCAGCGCGCCCGTTTGCGGGAGAACGCCTCCAGCCGTTCCTGCGGCGTGAGACCCGCCATACGCTCGTACCAGTCCGCTGTGAAGTATGAACCGGTGTCGGCGTCGGTGACCGGCACCACGGTGTGCGTGATCGTGTCGGGGTGCACGTGCACCAGCTGGAACGACTGCGCGGCGTCCATGCCGTTGACCTCAGCCGCCGGACGCGCGACGTTCATCGTGTAGCAGGTCGCGGACGCCACGCTCACGGGTATCCCGGCGAACGTGCCGTGCGAGGAGTAGTGCAGGTGGCCGGCGAGGATCCCGCGCACATCGCTCCCCCGGATGACGGCGGCCAGCTCGTCCTGGTGGCGCAGCTCGAGGATGTCGAAGAGCGGCAGGTGGCTGGGGATCGGCGGGTGATGCATCGCGAGCAGCGTGCCGTGCGGGGCGGGCGTCGCCAGTGTCTCGGCGAGCCAGTCGAGCTGACCACTGTCGAGATCGCCATGGTGCCAACCCGGCACGCTGGTGTCGAGCGCGATCAACCGCAGACCCTCGAGGTCCCACACCCCGGTGATCGGCTCGTCGCTGGCATCGCCGTTCAGCAGGCCCTCGCGCAGCGCTGGGCGCTCGTCGTGGTTGCCGGCGACCCATACGACGGGTGCGCCGAGCTCCGCGGCGACGGGATCGACGGCGTCACGGAGGCGCCGATACGCATCGGGCTCCCCCAGATCGGTGAGGTCACCGGTGAAGACGATCGCGGCGGGCCTCGGGTGCACGGTCCTGATCGCCTCGAGGGTGCGGGCGAACGTGGATTCGACGTCGTAGCGCCCGCCCAGCTTCGCCCCGCTGGCGAGGAAGTGGGTGTCGCTGACGTGGACGATCACGTGCGACGCCGGTCGATGGCGGCCGAAGACGTGCTCGGAGAGGCTCGACGCGGTCATGCCCTCAGCCTAGGGCGCGGCCCGACATCAGTGGCCGATGACGATGAGCAGGATGCCGCCGATCACGGCGAGGCCGCACAGGATGAAGCATCCGTAGGCCGCCACGAGCGCCAGCGTCTTCTGCGCGTCGGTGAGGGGACTCTTCTTCGCCGCCTTCGCAGCCTGTTTCTCGGCCCGACGGAGCTCCTTCTCGGAGATGACCGTGATCGCGTCGGTGAACTCGGCGGGTGTCACGAGGGGGACGCGACCCGCACGCACCAGCATCCGCAGCCCGAGGGCGTAGAACGACACGATCGCGACAGCGCCGAGCAGTGCGGCGACGGCGACCTGGAGGAACGCGATCCAGTTGATCTCGATGACCATCAGCGGCCGCCCTCCTGCGTCGTGGCCTGATCGTCCGTGGCGGGCTCCCACTCTGCGAGCTGTGCGCGAGCACGGCGGCTCGCAGTGAGAACCTCCCACTCCTGTGCGGCCTGCTCGGCTTCGGCGAGCTTGCGCTTGGCCTGCTGCGCCGCCTTCTTAGCGGCCTTCACCTCGGGTCCGGTGCCGACCGACTTCTCGAGCTTCTTCGCGCGGCGGACGGCGCGCTCGGCCTCTGCGGCCTTGCGGTCGGCCTTGGCCAGGGCGCGGGCGAGCTCGAGGCGGCTCTGGCGACGCGTCGGACCGGGTGCCTCCGGCAGCTCGACGGCGTTTCCGGAGTCCGCGACATCGCTCATCGCGTTGGCGTGCGTGACGGCGTTGCGGCGGGAGTAGAGGAACAGCCCGACGATGATGACGACCGCGAGCACCGCGTCGACGGCGACACCGACCATGCCGAACCAGACCACGAGCAGCGCGGCGAGAGCGCCGACGGCGCCGGCGGCCGGAAGGGTGAGCAGCCAGCCGAGCGCGATGCGTCCGGCGGTCCGCCAGCGGACCACGGATCCGCGTCGGCCGAGACCAGATCCGATGACGGAGCCGGATGCCACCTGCGTGGTGGACAGAGCGAAGCCGAGGGCGCTCGAGGCGAGGATCGTCGCGGCCGTGGAGCTCTCGGCGGCGAAGCCCTGGGCGGGCTTGACCTCGGTGAGGCCCTTGCCGAGAGTGCGGATGATGCGCCAGCCGCCGAGGTAGGTGCCGAGGGCGATCGTGACTGCACAGGCGACCTTGACCTCCCATAACGGCTCGTCGCTGGACTGCCACCCGACGGTGATCAGGGCCAGCGTGATCACTCCCATGGTCTTCTGCGCGTCGTTCGTGCCGTGCGCGAGCGCGACCATCGATGAGGTGAAGATCTGGCCCCAGCGGAAACCGGAGCGGCCGTCGGGCTTGCCGTCGTAGCGGCGCGTGATCCCGTAGGCGATCTTCGTGGCCGCGAACGCGATGAGCGCGGCGGTGACCGGGGCGATCAGCGCAGGCAGGATGACCTTCGACATGACCACGCCGAAGTTGATTCCCGCGGCGCCGACGCCGACGAGGGTGGCTCCGATGAGTCCGCCGAAGAGCGCGTGCGAGGAGCTCGATGGGAGCCCGAGGAGCCAGGTCAGCATGTTCCAGGTGATCGCGCCGATGAGCCCCGCGAAGATCAGGGCGGGCAGCAGCGAATGCGAGATGTCCGCCTCGTTCACGATGCCGCCGGAGACCGTCTTGGCGACCTCCGTCGAGAGGAACGCACCGACGAGGTTGAGGATCGCGGCCAGCAGCACCGCGGTCTTGGGCTTGAGCGCACCGGTCGCGATGGGCGTGGCCATCGCGTTCGCGGTGTCGTGGAACCCGTTGGTGAAGTCGAAGAACAGGGCCAGTGCGATGACGAGCACGACGATGAGGGCTGCGGTTTCCACCGTTCGCTTTCGGGTTGAGGAAGAAGATTCGTGTCGACGGGATCGACGTGACGAACGAAGAGTTCATCGTGGGTTTGACTTCCGTTAACCGGCCCCGTCAAATCCTCCCACCCGCACCGGAGCCGGTCAACTCGGGGTGGGCTAGCGTGGACGGGTGACTGACGCTCCGATCGCCGCCCGCCGCTCGACGCTCCGAACCCACCACGGTGACACCTTCGACGACCCGTACGAGTGGTTGCGCGAGAAGGAATCGCCGGAGGTGATCGCTCATCTCGAAGCGGAGAACGCGCACACGGATGCCGAGACCGCTCACCTCGCGCCGCTGCGCGAGCAGCTGTTCCAGGAGATCAAGTCACGCGTGCAGGAGACCGACCTCTCGGTGCCGACGCGTCGCGGCGATTGGTGGTACTACAGCCGCACCGAGGAGGGCGCGCAGTACGGCATCCACTGCCGCACCGCCGCGGTCGCGGACGACTGGACTCCCCCGGTGCTGGAGCCCGGAGTCGCCGTTCCTGGAGAGGTCGTCCTGTTCGACGGCAACGTCGAGGCGGAGGGCCATGAGTTCTTCTCGCTCGGTGCCTTCGATACCTCGGATGACGCGACGCGGCTGCTGTGGTCGACGGACTACGAGGGCGACGAGCTCTACACGGTACGGGTGCGCGATCTGGTCACCGGCGAGACCTTCGCCGACGAGATCCCCAACACCGGCGGCGCGTTCTTCACCCCCGACGGTACGGGTATCCTCTACACCACGCGCGATGACGCGTGGCGTCCGGACACCCTCTGGCTGCACCGCATCGGCACCGACGTCGCCGAGGATCTTCAGCTCTTCCACGAGCCGGACGAGAAGTTCTGGCTCGGCGCCGGCATCACGCGGAGCCGCAAGTACCTCGTGATCGGCGTCGGCTCCAGCATCACGAGCGAGGAGTACATCGTCGATCTGTCCGGCGATGTGACGGCCGAGCCCCGAATCGTCTGGCCGCGTGTCGAGGGGGTCGAGTACTCGTTCGAGCATGCCGTCGTCGGCGGAGAGGACCGGCTGTACGTCCTGCACAACCAGGATGCCCTCGATTTCGAGCTCGTCTCGGTCGCCGCATCCGATCCCCAGGGAGAGCGGACCGTCGTGCTCCCTCACGAGCCGGGCCGACGTCTGCTCGGCATGGACGCCTTCCGTGATTTCGCGACCGTGGAGTACCGCAGCGAGGGCCTCGAGCGCGTCGCCCTGCTCGACTACGCGACCAACGGGATCGAGGACGTTCCGTTCGACGAGCCGCTGTACTCGGCCGGTGTCAGCGGCAATCCCGAGTGGCACTCGCCCTTCCTGCGGCTCGGCTACGCGTCGTTCGTGACGCCCGGCACCGTGTACGAACTCGACCTTGCGACACGCGAGCTCGTGCTGCGCAAGCAGGTGGCCGTGCTCGGCGACTACGCCCCTGAGGACTACGGGCAGCAGCGCGCCTGGGCGACGGCATCCGATGGCACCCTCGTGCCGATCTCGCTCGTCTGGAAGCGCTCGTTCGGCGAGCCGGGCTCCGCTCCGCGCCCGGTGCACCTGTACGGGTACGGCTCGTACGAGCACTCGATCGACCCCGGGTTCTCCGTCGCCCGGCTCTCGGAGCTCGACCGAGGAGTGATCTTCGCCGTGGCGCACGTGCGAGGCGGCGGCGAGATGGGGCGCGCGTGGTACGAGGACGGCAAGCTGCTGCACAAGCGCAACACGTTCACGGACTTCGTGGCGGTCGCGGAGCATCTGGTCTCCGCGGGCATCACCACGACCGACCGCCTCGTGGCCGAGGGCGGCAGCGCGGGCGGACTGCTGATGGGCGCGGTGGCGAACCTCGCACCCGCGGCCTTCGCGGGGATCCTGGCCGCCGTGCCGTTCGTGGATGCGTTGACGACGATCCTCGACCCGTCGCTGCCGCTGACCGTGATCGAGTGGGACGAGTGGGGCGATCCGCTGCACGACCCCGAGGTGTACGAGTACATGAAGTCGTACTCCCCCTATGAGAACGTCGGCGACGGCGCCGAGTATCCGCGGATCCTCGCGGTGACCTCGCTGAACGACTCCCGGGTCGCCTATGTCGAACCCGCCAAATGGGTCGCACGCTTGCGCGAGGCCGGAGCGACGGACGTGCTGCTGAAGTGCGAGATGGTGGCCGGCCACGGCGGTGTCAGCGGACGCTACAACTCCTGGCGCGAGCGCGCGTTCGAGCTCGCCTGGATCCTCGACACGCTCGGCCTCGCCGAAGCCTGATCCACCGCACCGTCTCCGGCCCGGTGCCGGCCCGCCCTGCGGCCCGCCTTCCTGCACAGGCATCCGGCCCGGAACCCGGCCCCGCGGTCTCAGCATCCGGCCCGCTTATGCCCCAAAACAGGTCAACCGCGCGAGATCATGACGATCGCGATTGGGGTGCCCCTGTGATGGTGGAGTCTGGTCCTGATGGATGAGATGAGTGATGAGCGTGGGAAGAGGCCGCCGATCAGGAGGGTGCAATACACGCCTGCGGAGCGGGCGGAGGCGGTGCGGATCGTG